>NZ_BAAGZM010000952.1:0-1116 GCF_054778495.1 Hymenobacter agri | reverse complement strand
TGGGCAGCTCGTCGCCTTCGGCTACGCCCAGGCGCAGCAGCTGCCCCTGGGCCTGGGCCGCCACTACATATTCAGTGGTTTCGAAATTACCGGAGGCGTCGAAGCGCGGCGCTTCGGGCTGGCAGGCCGCCAGCAGGGCCAGGGCCAGCAGCAAACCGGGGTTCTTGCCGCCGGCAAAGCTAAAGGGAGCGTTCATGGCAAATCAGGATTAGAGTTGGGGTTCTCGGTGCGGGCCCGGCGCTGGTCGCGGTACACCACGTAGGTAATGAGGAATAGGGAGAGGTAAGGCAGCGCGAAGCCAATGCCAAACCAGCGCCAAAAGGAGCGGCCGTGGCTGGTGGCCATGTAACCGGTGATGATGGGCATAAGCCATAAGGGCCACAGCAGGCCGATGATAACTTCCATGAGTAGGCGTTACTGGGAGAGTGACGAGGCGCTCCCGGTGGTTTGATAATCGACCTGGGCCTGGAGCAGCTGCAGGCGGTGCAGCTGCTCGCTGAGCCGGGCCAGGGTGAGGTTGTTGGCTTCGGTGAAGTAGTCGCCGAAGCCGATGATGCCGTGGTCGAGCTGCACGGCGGCCGTGGCCTGGATTTTCTGGCGCAGGCCAATCAGCTGCGTGTCGGTTTCAAGCAGGGCCTGGTAGCGGTCAATGGCGGTTTGCTGGCCGGCCCGGGCCACGCGCTGGATTTGCTCAAAGGCGTCCTGCTGCACGGCCACGGCTTCCTGCCCGAGGCGGAGGGCCTCGCGGTCCTGGCGGCGGGTGTAGTAGTTATTCAGATTCCAGTTCAGGCGCACCCCGGCAATGCCATAGCCGTGAAAATCATTGCGCAGAAAATCCAGCGTGGGCCGGCCGTAGCCCACCTGGCCGAACAAACTCAGGCGCGGAGCCAGCCGGGCGTCGGCCAGTTTCTGCTGGCCCGTGAGCAAGGCTTTTTGTTGGGCATACAGCAGCAGCTCCGGCCTTGCGCTGGCGGTCGGCAACGCAGCCGGGGGTTCCAGCTGGGTATCGGGGGGCAAGGGTTGGCCCAGCAACTCCCCCAGCTGGCGCAACAGACCGGCCCGCGTGACAGTCAGCTCGCGCAACAGCTGGTCGAGGTTCAGCACCTCGGCGTCGAG
>NZ_BAAGZM010000951.1:0-1125 GCF_054778495.1 Hymenobacter agri | reverse complement strand
GGGCGGCGGCGTTGGCAAATTGCTGCTGCAAATTGGCCCCGAGGCGCACGATGGGGTTGGGGTTTTCGTCGCGCAAGCGGTTCAGCGACTCCACCAATTGCTCGGCCTGGCGGGCGCGGGCCAGGGCATCCGTGAGTTCGCGGATGCGCGCCTCGGCGGCCGCCAGGGCCGTTGAAAATTCAGCTTCAGGAAGTGAAGCAGCAGATGTAGGCATCATGACGCAGCAACATTAGACAAGCTAATGTACTACCCATTATTCCCGGTTCGGCATTGCGGCCGCGGCCGAAGCCGGTAGGGGGCACCCGATTTAGCTGGGCAACAGGTCAATCCAGCCATCTTCGCTCACCACCACGGCCAGCACCGGGTACTTGCTGCTGTTCACGTAGCGCAGGGCCGAGTTGAAGCGCGAGCCGCGCGAAGAGTCGCCCTTCTCGGTGGCCAGCCCGTCGAGAATGGCCCCGATGGCGTGGCAGATGCCGTTGGGCTCGATGAGCACGGCCCCGTCGATGTTGGTAACCAGCCGCAGCACCGTGGGCGTCATGATGCGCGGCACCACCCGGAAACACTGCCGCGTGAGGCGCTGGGCCTCCTGTGCCGCTCCGGCGCTGATAACCAGAATAGTACCATTGGGCTGCGTAGTGGCTTTCTGGGCCAAATCCCAGAGGTAGTCGGTGCTGTCCACGCTCAGGTCGGGAAACACGATGCGGATGACGCGGGCAAAGTTGTCGGCCGCCACTTGGCCCTGGGGCAGGCGCGGCGTGTTGCTCACTACGCGCATCAGCACGTGGCCGGCGTGGCTCACCTCCCAGCTGTAGTGGTTGGTGAAATGCACCGTTACCAGGGGCTCGAACTGCGCGTCGGACTGCGGCACCAGCTGGCCCAGGCCAAACACGTGCGAGGCATCCGAAATCAGGGCCGTGTGGCCCTCGCTCAATTCCAGCAGCTTCCGGATGGAGCGGTGGTCGCGCATGGGCACGGGCGTTTCGAGCGTGAGCACCGGCACTACGGCCGGGTGCAGGCGCCGGCTCACCAGCATGGTGCCAATGGCCTCGTCGCCCTCGTGGCGCAAGGCGGCCACGCCGTTGCAGGCGTCGTAGAGGCCGTGGGTGCCGGCCGGGGCCACGC
>NZ_BAAGZM010000950.1:0-1128 GCF_054778495.1 Hymenobacter agri | reverse complement strand
GCGGCGCTGGAGTAGAGAATGCTGGTGCGGCCGCGGCCGGCGGTTTCGCCGTCGGCCCCGAACACTGATTCGAGCAGCAGGCGGTAGAGCTGGGCCTGGGCGGTGTGGTTGGTCCAGGGCTGGCCGCCGGGCACGGCTTTCGAGCTTTTCAGCTCGATGAGGTCGTAGCCGGTGGGGCTTTCGTGCAGTAGGTCGAGACGACCCTGCAGGCCGTAGGTGGCCGAGAGAAAGGTTGGTTCGAGGAAGCAGTCGGCCACTCGTAGGCGCTGCTGCTGATAGCCGGTGCGGCTGTCGGCCACGAAGCCGCGCCGCTGGGTGTCGCGCAGGGTGCGGTGGTGGCGCCGCAGGTCGTTGAACAGCTCGGGCACGCCGGTGCGGGTCTGGAACTCGGGCAGGGTGCTCAGAGCCAGCGGCGCAAGGCGGAACAGGCGCTTGTGTAGGAAATGCTCGAGGTCGAAGTCGGCGCTGCCGGGCGCCTCACGCCCCCCCCCCGGGGCCAGTCCCGCATCTGCTTGATGCGCAGAGTCCGAGGGAGAGTGGAAGCCAGACGACGCGGAATCGAAGGTGTTTTCGATTCCATTGAAGGTATTCCTTGAGAAACCCTGCCCGGGCCTACCCTTTTCCAATAGATTAGCGAGCGCGCTCATTCGCTCTTTTTCGACGGCGTCTTTGCGCTGGCTGTTGAGCTCCTCGTGACGGGCGGCGTGGCTTACTTCCTCGTCCAGCAGCATGTTGACGAGGTTACCCAGCACCAGCGGGCGCGAAACTTCATCGGGCAGAAAGGCACTGATGAGGGCCCACTCGGGAATGGTACCGTCCTTCTGGGCGCACTCGGCCACGGTCGTCACACTGATGAGGTAATCGGGTTCGAGCACCACGCGGCGGGGCTGCACGCGGCCGTCGGGCCGCTGCACCGGGCCGATGAGATGCAGCGTGGGATGCAATGCGGCGGCGGTGGGCAGCAGACTAGCGTAGGCCTCAGGCAGTACTACGTCGAACGGGCCGGCGGGGTGGCCGTCGGCGGGCCGGTCCATTTCTACGGTCAACTCACCGGTGGCCAAGTTAGTGGCCAGCACGTGCACGCGCCAAGCTTCGAGGGGTACGGCGGGCGGCAGCGGGGCGGCGGCC
>NZ_BAAGZM010000949.1:0-1130 GCF_054778495.1 Hymenobacter agri | reverse complement strand
GGCGGCCTGGGCGGCTTCCAGCGTCAGCAGGGCGTTGAGGCCGGTGCCGAGGCCGATTTCGAGGATGCGCAGGGGCTGGCCCGCTTCGGTGGCAGGCAGCAACGGCAGCAGCCCGTGCCGGATGAACACGTGCGCCGACTCCTGCCGTGCGCCGTGCTGCGAGTGGTAATGCTCGTTCAGGGCCGGCACGAAAAGCGTAGCCGAGCCGTCGGCCGTGCGGCGCAGCTCTACCTTTGGCTCATCTGATGAATAGGACTGCGGATTTTCTGATTGTTGCTGATTCATTCGCTCATTCACTCATTCACCCATTGAAATGCCCCGCGTAAAAGTAGCCCTGCCCGCCACCTTCCCCTTCACCACCGAAATTCCGGTGCGCATCACCGACCTCAACTACGGCGGGCACCTGAGCAACGATGCGCTGCTGGGGCTGCTGCACGAGGCGCGGGTGCACTTCCTGCGCTCGGTGGGTGTGCCCAACGACTACGACCCCATCACCAAGCTCGGCCTCATCATGGTCGACGTCGCCGTGGAGTACAAGGGCGAGGCCTTTCACGGCGACGTACTACGCTTCGACATGGCCGGCAACGACCTCAGTAAGTACGGCTTCGACGTGGTGTACCACGTGCACAATCAGGCCGGCAAGGAAATCGCCCGCGCCAAAACCGGCATGCTCTGCTTCGACTACAACATCCGCAAGCTGCGCCTGCTGCCCGCAGAGCTGGCGGCGCGGCTGGGGTAGGCAGGCGGCCGCGGCTTTTTGCAGAAAATCATATATTTAGAGCAGTTCTCCGGTTGGTGTAGGGTGCGGGGCTTGCCCCCGCCCGCCGTTTGCCCCAGTGCAACGACTCCGGTCATTGGCGGGCGGGGGCAAGCCCCGCACCCTACACCAACCGTTTTTTTCAACGCCAGCTTCTCCCCCGCCGGCCATGCTGCTCCAGGATTTTTTGCCCAGCCCGCCGCTGCGGGAGTACGTGCGCCTCATTCAGGTGATTCATTTTGTGTTTGATGCGGGCGTGCCCCTGCCCTTTAAGGCCTACCCACCGCGGCCCGAGCAGTGCCTGTCGTTCTACCCGCGCGATGCCGAGGCGGTGGCCTACCCCACCGGCCCGGCCAAAGCCACCCGGCCCCGC
>NZ_BAAGZM010000948.1:0-1130 GCF_054778495.1 Hymenobacter agri | reverse complement strand
CCAGCTGCTGCAGCGTAGCCGGCTGGAGGTTGCGCGAAATGCGCCGCACTTCGGCCACGGCCTGGTCAATCAGCGCACTGGCTTCGGGAGCCGGGGGGCTGCCGGGAGCGTAGAGGTGCAGCTTGGCCAGGGCCAGAATGGTGCCCACTCCGTCGTGCAGCTCGGCGGCAATTCGCTGCCGTTCGTCTTCCTGCGCCACCAGGGCGGCGGCCAGGGCCTGTTGCTGGGCGGCTTCCTGCAGCTGGGCCAGTTCCTGCTGCTGCGCCAGCTGCCCGCGCTGATAGCGCACTACAAACCACACGAGCCCAAGCACCAACAAGAGCAACGCAGGAGTGAGTAGAAGCAAGGGAGACAGATGAGCCACGTGGATGCCCGGACGACGGCAAGTTGCGCAAAAGAATCGAAAATCTTGGCTAGCGGCAACAGAGTACCGAAAAGGCAAATAACGGAGGAGAAGACGGCAGTTGGTTCACCGCCGCATTCATCAGCCTATATTGTAGAATGATTGAATGGCTAAGGCAATGACTATTAACACTTAATTAATTGCGTTGCCAGGCATTTATCATTGAAAGCAGCCGCTGATGTCTGCCGTAAAGGTTCGTGTGAGTAAAACTTACCACGCCCGGCCGGGGCCGCCGGGCAGGTGGTCGTGGTCGTCGTCGTCAGCATCTTCCGCTTCAAATTCTTCCTCGTCGTCGGTTTCGTCAGCTGCCGTGTCGGCATTTTCATCCTCATCCAGCGAGTCGAACACGCGGTCGAGCGAGGCTTCGGCGTGGCGCAGCTTGTGGCGGCACAGGCGGATGAGCTCGGCCGAACGCTCGACGCGGGTGGTGAGGTCATCAACGTCGACGGCGTCGGTTTCGAGCGCACGCAAAATGGTTTCGAGCTCTTCGATGGCTTCGCGGTATGTCATTTTTCAGTTAACAGTGAGCAGTTATCAGTGAACAATTCAGGATTATGGGTTGGAATTCAGGCGCTTTTTGGTTATTGCTAGCTGCTCATTTCTAGCTGATAACTGCCACAGCCGCAGCTCCTGGCGGTGCAGCGTGCGCTCGAGAGCCAGCTGCAGCTGGTAGCGGCGGCGCAGCAGGGTTTCGCGGCGGCGCTGGTGGTGGCGGGCAAAGCGGCGC
>NZ_BAAGZM010000947.1:0-1136 GCF_054778495.1 Hymenobacter agri | reverse complement strand
CGCGGGCTCGGCCGTGCACGAGGCTCTGGCCGGCCCCATGCTGGAAAAGCAGTTTCAGATGGTGTACCTCGACCAGCGCGGTAGCGGCCGCTCAGACGCGGCGCCCGGCGGCACCTACGCCCTGCCCCGCCTGGTGCAGGATTTGGAAGAGCTGCGCCAGCAGCTGCACGTGGAGAAATGGGTGCTGATGGCGCACTCCTTCGGCGGGCTCATTGCCACAGCCTACGCCCGGCAGTATCCGCAGCACACACTGGGCCTGGTGCTCAGCAACAGCGTGCTGAACCTGACCGCTTCGATGGAAAGCACGGCCACCCGCGGCTACGCGCTGCTGCCCGCCGCCACCCGGCCACCGCTCGACCCTGCCGCGCCGCTGCCCCAGCGCTTCGGCATGGTGATGGCCCTACTCAACCAACAGCATCTGATGAACCAGCTGATGTATGCCAACGACTCGACGGCTGCGCGGGTGAGCCGGGTGCAGCGTGCCCAGCCCGCCGCCAGCCACGACTTCGCCGCCTCGCTGTACCGCCCCGGCGTCATCGATGGCTACCTCGAAGACTTTGCCGCCGCCAGCGCCCAACTGAACATGCCCGTGCTGGTGCTGCCCGGGCAGGCCGACGACGTAACCGGCCCACAGCACCAGTCTTTCCGTTTCCCGCACCAGCAAGTGGTGGCGATGCCGGGCAAGCACAACGCGTTGCTCGAAAACCCGCAGCAGGTCCAGGCCGCGCTGGTTGCCTTTGCCCGCCAGCTGCCGCGCTAAGCGCTACGAGCGAGCCTGCCGCGCCGCCCGCACCATGCGCGGCTTCCCGAACATGTCGTCGATAACCGCTACCTCCGCGAAGCCCTGGGCCGTGAACAGCGCCGCTGTTTCGGCCCCCAGGGCTTCGTTGATTTCGAGGTAGGCCACGCCATCGGCGGCCAGCAGCTGCGCGCCGATTTCGGCCAAGCGACGGTAGAAGATGAGCGGGTCGTGGTCGGGCACGAACAGGGCCGTGGCGGGCTCCCAGGCCAGCACGTTGTCGCGCATGGCGGGCCGCTCGCTCTCGCGCACGTAGGGCGGGTTGCTCACCAGCACATCGAGCGCGCCAAGAGCCAGACCGGTGGGCAGTTCCCGCAGAATATCAACCTGCTGAAAC
>NZ_BAAGZM010000946.1:0-1136 GCF_054778495.1 Hymenobacter agri | reverse complement strand
CGACCTGATGGCCGTGGTGGACGGGGCCGTGGACGTGTGCCTGCGCGCCTCGATGCGCAGCGGCCGCCCCCTGCCCATCGAGCAAAGCCACCTGCTGGACGCCGCCAAATTGGTAAAGCCCAGCACCAAGGAGTGGTTTGCCACGGCCCGCAACTACGCGCTGTACTCGAACGAGGGCGGGCTGTATGACGACATTCTGGTGTACCTGGGGGTGAAGAAGCCGGGCGGGCTGTGATGGCCGCACCGGGCGAAGCGGCGCGGGGCCAGCCCGACTGGTACGCGCAGGTAGAATACCTGGTGGCCGTGCGGCGCTACCCCCTGGCCGAGGAGCTGACCCGCCGCGCGCTGGCGCAAAACCCGCGCTCGGCTTTTGTGCGGGTGGTGCTGAGCATGGTGCTCATCCATCAGCAACGCTATGCCGAGGCCGAGGCAGCCGCCCGCGACGCGGTAGCGGCCCAGCCAACCTATGCGGAGGCCTACTATTTTCTGGCCCTCAGCCTCGGCAACCAATACCGCAATAGCGAAGCCGATGAGGTGCTGGCCACTGCGCTGGAGCTGGACCCCAGCAAACCAAAATGCTACGCCCTGCGCAGCCACCTAGAATTGCGCTGGAATAACCCGGCCCAGGCCCGGGCCACCGCCGAAACCGGCCTGCGCTGGGACCCCAACAACCTCGAATGCCTGCTGCGCCGGCTGTATGCCCTGCGCGAGCTGGCCGAACACGCGCTGGCCGAAGCCACCGCCCGCACCATGCTGCGCCTCGACCCCAACCACGGGCCGGCCCACCTGACCCTGGGCCAGCTCCTGCTGCTGCGCGAAGCCCACGCCGAAGCCGAAGTCCATTTCCGTACCGCCCTGCGGTTGCAGCCCGCTTCGCAGGCCGCCAAAACCGGCTTGTCGGTGGTCTGGAAGCACCGCTATTGGCTGCCGCGCCAAATGGAAAAAGTCGACGACTACATTGTGGCCTACAACGAATGGTGCGCCGCCCGGCTGGGTACCGCCGGCCACGCGGTAGCCATGCTGAGCCTGACGGTGGCCATTTCGCTGCTCTGCGTGCCGCTGGTGCTGCTCTACAGTTGGGCCTACCTGCGCTGGCGGCTGGCGCCCGTGGTAATGCAGCTGCGGGGCCGCCCGCT
>NZ_BAAGZM010000945.1:0-1140 GCF_054778495.1 Hymenobacter agri | reverse complement strand
GTCGCCGCCCGAGCCGGCGGGCTGGGCCGCCTTCCAGCCGGTAAAGCTGAGGGCGGTGCCACCCCAGTTGCCCACCGTGGCCGCATCCGGCGAAATCAGCAGGTTGTAGTCCGATGCCGTGGCCGCCCAGCTGGTGGTGCTGGCCGTACCGATGGCGTATGCCGCCGCACCAGTAGCCGCCGGACGGCCGTTGTACAGCAGGTTGTTGCGCAGCTGCACCGTGGGCGGCGTGGTTGTCGCACTCCGGAAGAAGCCGTAGCTGGTGGCCGCCGCCGCGCCGGCCGGAGCCAGGTACACCGAGTTGTAGTAGTAGCTGTTGCTGCCGCCGCTCGACAAATCCAGCATGCCGTAGCTCAATTGCGTGGTCGCGCCGGCGGCCAGGCTCAGTTGGTTGTTGGCGAAAGTGCCCGAATACGCGCCCTGCACGGCCAGCGCGCGTACCTGGTCGGCGTTGGCCCCGGTGCCGGCGCTGCTGCCGTACACGTTCCACACCAGGTTGCGCTCCACTACCGAGCCTGCCGCCGAGGCCCCGCACAACAGGCCCGTGATGGTGTAGGCTGCCCCGCCCGTAGGGGCTGCCGTGGCCGAAGTGCCCACGTTGCTGATGCGGTTGCCGCTTACCGTCACGGCCCCCATCACGCCCGAAGTGGGGCCCACAAAAATGCCGGCCGTGTTGGTGCTGCCGCCGCTGGTGGCATTCAGTACGTTGGCAACGCTGTTGCCGCTCACCGTGGGCGTGGCGCCGCTGCCGCCCACGTAAATGCCGCGCACGTTGGCATTCACCGAAGCCGTGGCCTGCACCGTCGTAATGGTGTTGGTGCTGATGCTGTGCGAGCCCGTGGCGAAAATGCCGTACGCCGTGAGGCCGGCCGAGGTGCCGCTGTAGGTGACGTTGCTAATGGTGTTGCCGGTCACGTTCGAGCCCGCCGCGCTGGTGCACTGAATACCGATGAGGTTACCCGTGACCCCGCTCTGGGTCAGGTTGTTGAGGGTGTTGCCGCTGCTCACCACCACGCCGCTGCCGGTCGAGTTGATGCCGGCCAGCTGCGCGGGCGTGGCCAGGTTGCTGCTCAGCGCGCTAATCTGGTTGCCGCTGATGCTGCCGCTGCCGCCCCCGCTCACGTACACGCCAAACACCGG
>NZ_BAAGZM010000944.1:0-1143 GCF_054778495.1 Hymenobacter agri | reverse complement strand
GGCTGGCAGTGGCGCTGGCCGTGCGGCTGGTGGCGGGCGGGCTGTTTTGCCTGCGCCTGTACTTGGGCGGCGAGGCCGGCATGGTGGTGCCCGGGCTGCTGCTGTTCTACGGCTTGGCGTTGCTGAATGCGAGCAAATACACCCTGGACGAAATTCGTTGGCTGGGCCTCACCCAGATTGGGCTGGGGCTGCTGGCTATGCTGCAACCCGGCTGGGGCTTGATTTACTTTGCGCTCGGCTTTGGCCTGGGCCACATCGGCTACGGCCTGCTGATGTACAACCGCTACGAGCGGGCCGAAGCGGCCGGCTCCGCGGCGGCTTAATTCCCGGAATAAGCGTGAAGCACCTCATCCACACCCTCAACAAAGCCTTCGACCACCGCGTGCGCCTCGGCGTCATGGCCGTGCTCATGGCAAACGAGTCGGTGAGCTTCAACGACCTGAAGGAGGCGCTCGACCTGACCGATGGCAACCTCGCCAGCCACGTGGCAGCCCTCGAAAAGGCCGAATACGTACTCGTAAGCAAGCAATTCATCGGCAAGAAGCCCAACACCACCTACTCCGCCACCGCCGCTGGTAAAACTGCCTTCCAACAGCACCTCGAAACGCTGGAGAAGCTGCTGCGGCCCTGATTTTGCGAATTCGCGCCCCTCTGCGCTCTTTTTTTTGCCTTGTTACTTTGAATCACAAAGTTCTTTAATAATGAATCCATCTTTGCAACCGGCAGGTGAATGGTCGCTTCCGGCCGAAGTCCCCGCTACCACTCGCCCCCCGCTCACCGCCATCCAAAAGCTGCTACTGCCGCTGGGCGTATTCTTATTCGACTGGCTGTTCTGGCGCGAGCGAGGCGGTGTGAACATGCTCGTGTTCAACGCTTTTGTGGTAGTGGCGCAGCTGGTGCAGCTGCCGCGGCACGCGGCGGCCCGGCGCTCGGGCTACTTCTGGCTGATGGTGGCTGGTTGCTTGCTGAGTGGCGTGTGCATGGCTATTTATGGCTCGGGCGTGGCGGCGTTGGCCAGTGGCGTGTCGGTGCTGCTGCTGCTGGGTTACGTCAACCAACCGTCGCTGAAGCTGCTGCTGTACGCCGGCCTCACTGGGCTGGGCAGTGCGGCCGAAGCCTGGCTGCGGGTGCTGCGCGGCGTGC
>NZ_BAAGZM010000943.1:0-1150 GCF_054778495.1 Hymenobacter agri | reverse complement strand
CGGCGCCCACACCCTGCGCTGGGATGCCCGCGATGCGGCCGGACAGCCGCTGCCGCCGGGCGTGTACACCGCCGAAGCTGAAGGGCAGCACCAGCGGCTGATTCTGACGCGGTAATTTTACCGCGTTGGGCCGTTAGGCATCGTAGTTGTTTAGAAAATCACCCGAACAATGTAGAGACGCATATTTGCGTCTCTACATTGAACAAAATCGACCAAACGACCTCCGGACGGCGCGGCCGACAAGACGCAAGTATGCGTCTCTACTTCGTCCTGAAATGCTTCAACGTCGTTCTCTGAAGTTGACCAACGGCCCAATGTGAAGCCTCCTCCTAGCTGATTATGCAACCTTTCGATTCCGCCCGCCTGCACTTCCGCCCGCTCACCGCCGAGGATACGGCCGGTATGTTTGAGCTCGATTCCGACCCGGCCGTGCACCGCTACCTGGGCGGCATCGGCGGACAAATGGTGAGCGAGCCGGCCCAGAGCGCGGCGCTTATCAAGTTCATTCAGAAGCAGTACGCTGAGAATGGCATTGGCCGCTGGGCCGTGGTGCTGCGCGAAACCGGCGAGTTTATGGGCTGGGCCGGGCTGAAGCTGGTGGCCGGCCCCATCAACGGCGTCACCAACTTCTACGACCTCGGCTACCGCTTCATGCCGCGCTACTGGAGCCAGGGCTACGGCTTCGAGGCCGCCCGCGCCTGGCTCGACTACGGCTTTGACACGCTGCGCCTGCCCCGCATCTGCGCCTACGCCGACTGGCACAACACGGCCTCGCGCCGCATTCTCAGCAAGATTGGCATGCGCCAGGGGCCGCAGTTCCTGCTCGAAGGCGTGCCCTGCATCTGGTACGAGGCCGACGCACCCAAGTGCGGCTAATGCTCGGGTTTCAAGCGAAAGGCTTTATGAAAGCACGTCATGCTGAGCGCAGTCGAAGCATCTCTACCGCTTCGTTGTATCGGCATTCATTACTGCTGCACGCGAGATGCTTCGGCTGCGCTCAGCATGTCGTGCTTATCCTAATCCTGCAGCTCGGCAAAACGACCTTATTTCCACCCCGCATGAACCTCCTTTACTCCCGGCTGGCGTTGCTGCTGCCCCTGCTAGCCCTGCTGCCGCGCCTGGCCGCCGCGCAGGCCGTGGCCACGCTCAC
>NZ_BAAGZM010000942.1:0-1154 GCF_054778495.1 Hymenobacter agri | reverse complement strand
TGGCTTGGTGGTGCCGGGGCCAGGGCTTGGGCGACAACGCCAGCGCCGCGCTGCACCTGCGCGCCGACGATGGCAGCACCCACCCGGTGTTCGACCTGGACCTGCGCAGCGAAAGCAACGACGAGTACGACGGCACGCTGCACGTGACCTGCACTAATCACTGGCTGCGGCACCTGGGGGCCTACGTGCAGTTTCTGGACGGGGCCGGCCAGCCCCTGACACCGCCTAACTGGCCCGAGCAGCTGCCGGAGTTTCTGCGCAAAGACAACCAGCGCAACCCCACCAAGAAATTCCTGGCGCTGCTGCCGCCCATCAACACCCTGTGCGGCATTCCCCTCGCCGCCGACCCCGTCGAGCTAAGCATTCCCGTTCCGAAGGGGGCCGAAACCATTCGGCTGCTCACGGGCGGCCTGGGCACCGGCGACTACGACCTCGACGTGTGCGGGCCCGGCATTCTGATGACGTTTTACATCGACCTGCTGCTGCCGGTGGTCATTCTGGCCTTGGGCGCGGCCATCGAGGAGTCGGGCATCGTGAACGAGATTATGAAGGACAAGCCAATGTTTTACGGCCTGCTGGCGCTGGGGGGCAGCGCGGTAGCCGGCAATACCGGCCTGGACATCAAGCGGCGGGGCGATGCCGAGATTCCGCTGCTCAAGGCCGCCAACCTCGTGGGCCCGGTGCTGCTGAAAACCGGCCTGAAAAAGTTTATTGCCCGCAAAGCCACCGAAGGCGCCGCCGCCCGGGCCATTCCGTTCGTGGGGCTTGCCTTCCAGATTTTCGGGGCCGTGGTCACGGTTGCCAACCTGACGCAAACCACCGTCGCCATCGCGCAGTCGCCCTTCTACTACCGCACCGACATCGGCCGGGCCATCGACTTGGAAGTGGAGCTGATGCCGGACCGGCGCTTCAACAAGTTTCCGGCGCTGGCCCGGCGCTACCGCGTGCTCGTGGCCTACGACAAAAGCGCCACCACCCAGCACATGGAAGGCGTGCTGGATGGCCGCCCGCTCAGCGACCCCATTCGGGTGCACTTCCGCGATGTACCGGGCGGCGGGCGGCTGAAGGTGTTCGTCTTTATGTACGCCGCCAATGGCTGGCAGGCGGGCCAGGGCGAATCGGGCTGGCTGCGGGCCGAGGGCGACGCCGACGCC
>NZ_BAAGZM010000941.1:0-1157 GCF_054778495.1 Hymenobacter agri | reverse complement strand
CGGCACGCGGAGTCCGGCGCGGCGCAGCTCGACGACGACCGTCCACGAGCACCACTTGTCGCCAAGGGCGCCGCCGGCCTCGCGGATGAGGGCGTCGACTTCTTGGCCGCGGTTGTATCCACGCTCCCGGATGCCGACGAGCTTGCCTGCTTCGGCAACAATGCGGGCGCGGAGGCCGGCACGGCCGTCATCGCCAGGTTGACCATAAACGCCCCGAGGCAGAGCAAGAAAGCCAAGGAGAACAAGGAGTAGTTTAAACGGGTGCATCGCATGTGGAAAATGAATTGATTGACTTTGCGCCGCTCAGCATACACTGCCAGGCGGTCGGCGTAAATGCGCTCGTCCTGGTAGAGTGGCTTGCGTAGCTCATCGCTGAGGTTCTCGTAGAGCTTGCCCTCGCCCTCCAAGCTTTCGCCCTGGTACTTGTGAAAGCGGCCCAGGAACTTCTCGTACACGAAGAGCCCGCCGTGCAGCACGCCGCTGAAGAGCAGCGCGGCCAGGCCCAGGGCGTTGAGGATTTCGATGCCGAAGCTGCCGGCCGTGGGGTCCAGCACGCGCAGAATGGGGGGCAGCACGACGAAGATGACGCCGGTGGCGAGCAGGCCGGCCGCGGCCCGGCGCAGGTAGTGGGGAATTTCCATAAGCTGTTGGATTAGGTGCCAGCCCGGTGCTGGCGGATGAATTCAGTAATGTCCTTGTTGAGTTCGCGGTAAGTGGTTTTGACCTCCTGCAGGCCGGACTCGAGCGATTTGACGCTCGACGAAAGACTGGCCACCAGCACGTGCAGGTCGGTGTACTTTTTCACGATTTCGGCCAGCGCGTTGACCTCCCGCTCGCCCCGGTCAAGCCGCGTTTCACAGGTAGCAATGCGCGCCAGCGCGTCCGAAAACGCCTTTTCTTTCTTCTCCCGGGTGGCCTTGCCATCCTGGAGATAGTTGCGGGAGATGGTGTACACGCCCATGCACCCGGCAATCACCCAGCCCATGCTGGACACGTCGAAGAGTGCCATCTTAAAACAGGCGGTAGGTCGGCGCCGCGGCCGCGTTGGTGACCACCGGCCGCGGCGCGGTGGGGGCTGTGTAGGCACTGGACGTGAAGTAGGTGGCGAAGCGCGTGGCCGAGGCCTGGGCGTTGAGAAACTGGCGGGCCTGCGTGAG
>NZ_BAAGZM010000940.1:0-1158 GCF_054778495.1 Hymenobacter agri | reverse complement strand
TGCCGCCGGCCACGGTATAGCTCAGCTGGCTGGCGCTGCTCAAGGGGTTGGGGTAGGCGGTAGCGGCCAACGCCTCGGCCGTGGCGGCGCGGCTGGCCAGCGGACCGGTGCCCACCTGGTAGGTGTAGTACTGCAGGCGCGGAATGGTGCTGAAGTTGGGGTCAGTGCCGAGGTCGGTGGTCTGGCCCGCAATCTGGGGCAGCACGTCGGAGTAGAAGTCGCCGTTGTCGGCCACGTAAGCGGCCATCACGCGGAACAAGCTGCCCGCGGCCGCCCCGCCCAGCGAGCTCAGCGGGTATTCCGCCTCCCAGCCGGTGCTGGTGTTGGCCGTGACGCTGCCCGCCGACCCGGTTTTGAACGCCAGCTTGGCCCCCACGAAATTGGTGGTGGGGTCGGTGATGTTGAGGATGGTGCCCTGCTTGTCCACTGGGCCCAGGTACTTGTCGGGGGCGCGGCCGGCCGCGTTCAGGGCCACGGTTAGGTCTTCCTTGCTGTGATAGGAGTTGAGGTCGGAGCTGCCGGTGAGGGGCGACACCGTGACGCGAAACGCGAAATCGGCCGGCATGTCGAGCGTGGGCCGGTGGCGCAGCTGCGACGAGTTGTCGTCGCCGCCGGGCAGGCGGGTGCCGGCCGCCACGCCGGTTTTGTTGGGCGCATCGAGGTAGAGCACCAGGGCGCTGTAGGCACTCTGCTCGGGCGAGGCTACTACCATGATATTGAGTGTGGTAGCCGTGGTGCCCACGTAAATGGCTTTCAGGCCCCGGTCGTTCACCGAGTGCGCGCCGGCGTAGGTGCCCAGCAGCTGGTATTTGCCCGGGCCGGTGCCCACCTCGGCGGCCGACAGCGTGCCGTCGACGGTGAACTGGGCCTGCGCGCTCAGCGAGCTGAGCGCCAGGGCGGCGAGGGCGGAAAGAGTAAAGCGCTTTTTCATGGGAATTTGAGAATAGAAAGTGAAAAAAGTGGGAATTGAAAAATGGGTAATAAGTCAGGTTTTTACCACGCGTAGGTGCCCACGGCCCCGGCGGGCAGTGTGGCCACCGCCTGCTGTCCGCCCTGTCGGATGCGGAAGGTCTGGGCCGTAGTACCGTCGTTCAATACCAGCAGCACGCGCTGGCCGGCCGGGGTGCGGAAGGCCACGTTGGGCAGCGCGGCGGGCCC
>NZ_BAAGZM010000939.1:0-1163 GCF_054778495.1 Hymenobacter agri | reverse complement strand
CGGGTTCACCTCACCCCCCGGCCCCCTCTCCTTGGGGAGAGGGGGAGCCTGACGACTTGTAGCACATGCTTCAGCTTGTGCATTGCCCGAACAATCAAAACCCAACTTCGCACAAGCTAAAGCATGTGCTACAAGTATTTATCCGCGCCGCCGTGGCTCCCCCTCTCCCCAAGGAGAGGGGGCCGGGGGGTGAGGTGAACCCGCCAGAACAACCATGCCCACGCTCCCCATCCTCCCGCCGCACCTCGACGAAGCGCAGCTGCAGCAGCTCACGGCCAACCTCTCGGCCAACCAGCTGCTGTGGCTGAGCGGCTACTTCTACGGCCAAGCCACCGGCGGCGGCGCGACAGTTGCAGCTGTCGCGCCGGCCGCGGCCCCGGCTTCGAAGCTGACCATTCTTTACGGCTCGCACACCGGCAACGGCAAAAAGGTGGCCCAGCAGGCCGCCGAAGCAGCGAAGCAGCGCGGCCTGACGGCTGAAGTGCGCGATATGAACGACTACCCCGCCCGGCAGCTGGCGCAGGAGGAGCACCTGCTCGTCATCGTCAGCACGCACGGCGAGGGCGAGCCTCCAATTGCGGCCGAGGAACTGCACCAGTTCCTGCACGGCCCGCGGGCGCCGAAGCTGCCGAAGCTTCGCTTCGCCGTGCTGGCGCTGGGCGACAGCAGCTACCTGCATTTCTGCCAGACGGGCAAGGAGTTCGACCAGCGCCTGGCTGAGCTGGGCGGCACCCGCCTGCTCGACCGCGTGGATGCCGACGTGGACTACCAGACCGCCGCCAGCCAGTGGATTGAGGCTGCTTTGGCACAGCTTGCCAGCACCACGTCCGCGGCATCTGGTGGAGCGGCAGCACCTTCGATTGCGTCCGTTGGCGCGGCCAATTCAACCATTCAGCCATCCACCCATTTACCCATCACCGGATTTACCCGCGAAAACCCCTGGCCGGCACGAGTACTCGAAAGCATCCAGCTGAACGGGCGCGGCTCGGAAAAGGAAACCTACCACCTCGAGCTGGATTTGGCGGGCTCCGGGTTGCAATACGCCCCCGGCGATGCGCTGGCCGTGCGCTCCCGCAACCACGACCCGCTGGTGGAGGAAGTGCTGCGCGCCGCCCGCCTCTCCGACTCAGCCCCGGTGCAACTGGGGGCCGAAAGCCTGCCGC
>NZ_BAAGZM010000938.1:0-1165 GCF_054778495.1 Hymenobacter agri | reverse complement strand
GCCCCTGCCCTGGGCGGCGGCGGCCCCCTGGCTGGTGCTGCTGCTGCTGGCCACGCTGGTAGCGGGCTTCTGGCTGCCCGCGCTGTGGTTTCTGACAGCGGGGCAGGTGCTGGCCCACATGCTGCTGCATTTTTTCAACCGGACGCGGGTGGCGCTGGGGGTGCGGCCCATGCGGCAGCTGGGCAGCCTGCACCAAACCGGACGCGACCTGATGAAGCTACACCTGCCGTTTGCCCCGCTGGCAACGCTGGCGGCGCCACTAGCCCGCCTGGGCGGCATTGTGCACAAGGTGGCCTTTTTGCAGTTCGAAAACCAACTGCAATCCGACCTGTCGGCCCTGCCCTGGCTGATTCTGGAATACCTCAAAATTCTGCTGCTGCTCGACATCATCGTGTACCACCGTTGCCGGCGCGACGTGGAAACGCACGCCGATGCCATTCGAATGGTGTTTGAGGCCGTGGGCTATGCCGACTGTGCCGTGGCGGTGGCCGGCTTCCGGGCCCGGCACGTGCACTGCGTGCCCGACTTCACCACTGCCGGCCTGCACCTGGCAGGAGCCTACAACCCGCTGGTGACCGGCTGCACGCCCAACGACCTGCGCGTGACGGCCACCGAAAGCGTACTGCTCACGGGCTCGAATATGTCGGGCAAAACCACGTTTATGCGCACCGTGGGGCTGAATGTGCTGCTGGCCCAAACCATTGCCACCTGCCCGGCCACGGCCTACGCGGGGCCCTTCCGGCGCGTGGTATCGAGCATCAACCTGGCCGACAACCTGCCCGAAGGCAAGAGCTACTACTTTGCCGAGGCCGAAACCGTGCTGGGCTTTATGCGGGCTGCCGAAGCCCGACCGGCCGAATACCTGGTTATCATCGACGAGCTGTTCAAGGGCACCAACACCGTGGAGCGCATTGCGGCTTCGCGGGCCGTGCTGGCGTATTTGCAAGGGCTGAGCCTGGTGCTGGCCTCCACGCACGATGGCGAGCTGGGCGCGCTGCTGGCCCCGGCCTTCACCGAATACCACTTCACCGAAACCGTGAGCGACACGGCCTGGTACTTCGACCACCGCCTCAAGCCCGGCCCGCTGGCCACGCGCAATGGCATTCGGCTGCTGGCGCGGGCCGGCTACCCGGCCGCTGTGGTGGCCGATGCCGAAGCCCTGAGC
>NZ_BAAGZM010000937.1:0-1166 GCF_054778495.1 Hymenobacter agri | reverse complement strand
CTGGCCCCGCTGGCCGCCCGCGCGGCGGCCAGCGGCGGCGAAACCACTGTGGAGGTGCACGAGCTGATGACACGGCTGACTTTCCGCATTATTGCGCGCTCGGTGTTTAGTACCAATTTCCCGGAAACCGAGCTTGACCGGCTGGCGGGGCTCATCACCGAGCTGCAAGCGTTTTTCGTGCGCTCCATCCGGCAGCCCTACCTCAAGCCCTGGTTTCGGCTGCGCGGGCAGTTTAAATACCACGATGCACTGGCCCAGGAGATGCGCACGCTGCTCGGCGGTCTCATCGCCCAGCGCCAGGCGGCCAACGTCCAACCTGATGCACCCGCGCCGCCCGACGACCTGCTGCAAATGCTGCTCGACGTGCGCTACGAAGACACCGGCGAACCCATGAGCCCCGACCGCCTCATCGACGAGGCCCTGATACTGCTGGTGGCCGGCCACGAAACCAGCGCCAACGCCCTCACTTGGCTTACCTACCTGCTGGCTCACCACCCCGAGCAGGCCCACGAGATTCAATCCGAAAGCGCCGCCGTGCTGGCGGGCCGTGTCGGCGTTGGCCTGGGTGAAGCTTTCGAAGATGAGGGCCTGCTTGCCCGGCTCGATGCCCGTACCGGTATCGCTGACGCAAAAGTGCACGCTGAGCGTGTCGGCCGTTTCGCCGGCTAGCGCGCTGCTCACCAACACGCTGCCCGCGGCGGTGAACTTAATAGCATTGCTCACCAGATTGAGCAGCACCTGGTTGAGGCGGTGCGCGTCGCCCACCACCCAGGGAAACGGGTATTCGTCTTTCAGGGTCCGGTGGCGGAATTCGAGCCCTTTCTCGCGCGCCTGGGCTGCCAGCGGCTGCATGGCTTCGGTTATCGAATCACTGATATTGAAGGCCGCCGCTTCCAGCTCCAGCTTGCCGGCCGAGATTTTGGCCATGTCGAGCACGTCGTTCAGCACGGCCAGCAGGTGGCGGCCCGACGAGCTGATGACGCGCACGAGCTCCTGCTGGCGGGCATCGAGGCGGGTTTTGGCCAGCTGCGCCGTCATACCCAGCACGCCGTTCATGGGCGTGCGGATTTCATGGCTCATGTTGGCCAGGAAATTCTCACGGGCGCGGGCCGAGGCCTCGGCCTCGTCGCGCGCCCGCTGGCTTTCGCGCTCGGCCAGCACGCGGT
>NZ_BAAGZM010000936.1:0-1180 GCF_054778495.1 Hymenobacter agri | reverse complement strand
GGGGCCTGCGCGCCGGGGGCTTCCGGCTCGGCGAGGTGGCGCTGGGCCGGACGGTCTTCCTCGTAGCTGCCGCCCCACACCTCGTAGGCCAGTGGGTTGTTGAAGGGCGTCCAGCCGTTGAAGTAATAGCGGTTGGTTTGCCAGTCGAAGGTGACGTGCACGGCGGGCGTGGACTCGCCCGGGGCGACAGTGCCCACCGAGCCAGGGTGGCCCACCAGCTTGTGGCTTTTGACCTTGTGCCAGTAGAGCTCGACCGACGTGTCGCCCTCGACGTGCTTGTGGGGGCGGTGCACCGCGCCGATGACCAGGGCCATGTTCTCCCAGGTCTGGCCGCCGCTGATGGCCGCCCCGTCGGGCACGGCGCGGGAGTTGCCGAAGGCCATGCCCTCGAGCCGCTTCGGGTGGGCCGTGATGAGCAGGTGCTGGCGAGTGTCGGCCGCCCAGCTCGTGCACATGTCGAGCACGCCGATGAGGTAGGCCTCGATGCCGCCCATGCTCACCTGGGCCGAATGGTCGGCCTTGTTCCAGGGGTCGAACATGCAGTGGTCGACGCCGTAGTGGGCGATGGCTGCCTCGAAGTAGGCCAGGATGTGGCCCGGCGTCTTGCCCATGCCCCGGGGTGGGCTCACCACCACGAAGTGCTCGCGGATAAAGTCCTTGGCCAGGGCGTAGTCGCGCAGCGAGAGCTTGCGGGCCCAGTCGCGGTCGGGGTTGCGGCTGGTCAGCGAGTGAATCAGCCCGTCGTAGATGTCCTGGGGCCGGCCGTTCTCGGGGGAGTAGATGGCCGTTTTCTTGCCCGCGAACACCGCCCGGTAGAGCAGCAGCTGGTAGTAGAGCTCGGTTTTGCCGTGGCCGGGCCAGCCGGTGATGACGTTGGTGTAGCCCGGCATCCAGGTGAAGTGCTTGTCGATGAACGGCACGTGGGTGGTCTGGCCTTTCTCGCGGCCGTGGGTGTATTCGTGCTGCATGGAGGCCCACATGGCATCCGTGACGGGGAACAGGGCATCGAGCGGGTTGTCGATGCGCGGCAGCAGGCCGGGCGTGCCGGTGGCCTTCGTGGTCGGGTCGGCCGGGGGGCGGGTGCTGCGGGGGAAACGGGTGGCCGGGCTCATGGCAGGTGGTCGGGGGCGCCGAGGTAGTGGGAGTTGACTTGGGCCAGGTACATGCGCTGGGCCAGGGG
>NZ_BAAGZM010000935.1:0-1181 GCF_054778495.1 Hymenobacter agri | reverse complement strand
GGTGGGCGAAGGTGGTGGCCGCCCAGGCGGGGGCGGCGCGGTGGGCCTGTCCCAGCAGGCGTTGGGTTTTGGCCCAGGTGAACGGGGTGAAGCGGCGCAGCACCCGGCCGGTGTGCGGGTTGAAGGATTCGATGGACATAGCTCAGGTAAGAGAGGACGGAAGGAAGCCGAAAGGTACGGGCAGCCCCGCTAAATGCCGGGCGCGGCGGCGGCCAGCCCGGCTTTCGGTAAACTGGAAGCCGGGTCGGCCGGTTACGAAGCGGCCGGTACCGTATACCGCCCAATTGGGTCGCACAATGTACTTTCGCGCTCATCGCTGCCCACCTTCCGCTTCATTATTCACCTTCAGCTACTCCCGTGTCCGATAACCCGCTAATTTCCCTTCCACCCGCCGCTGAGGAGGACTTGGTCCGGCGCCTTCAGGCCCGCGACGAATCGGCCATGACGCTGTTCTACGACCGATATTCCTCGGCCCTTTACGGCGTCATTTTTCGAATCGTCAAAGCCGAAGACGAAGCCGAGGACGTGTTGCAGGAGGCCCTGGTCAAAATCTGGAATGCCTTTGCCAGCTACGACCCCACCAAGGGCCGCTTGTTCACCTGGGTGCTGAATATTTGTCGCAATTTGAGCATTGATAAAATCCGCTCGCGACAGCACCGCGTAGGTAGCAAAACAACGGGGCTGGATGACAGTCTGACCGCGCAACGCCAGGCAGCGCCGACGGCCTTTCGCCCCGAACACATTGGCTTGCAGGAAATTACCCAAAAGCTGATTCCCGAGCAACGCCAGATAATTGATATGCTCTATTTCGAGGGCTTCACCCAAAGTGAGGTAGCGGAGGAACTCAACATCCCCTTGGGGACGGTGAAGACCCGCGCCCGCACTGCCATCAAAGTCCTAAGCAAACTTATTCGCTGAACCTAACCGTGGAAAATTTCCAAGACTATATCGAATCGGGCATCCTGGAGCTGTACGCTTTCGGTGAACTCTCGGCCGCCGAGCAGGCCGCCGTGGAGGCCCAGGTCGCCAGCCATCCCGAGGTGCGGGCCGAGCTGGCGCAGATACAGGCCGCGCTGGGGTTGTATGCCGAAGCCCATGCCGTGACCCCGCCGGCCGGCATGCGGGAGCGCGTACTAGGCAATGTGATGGCCCAGATTGCCCCCGCCGCCCGCCCCAACACG
>NZ_BAAGZM010000934.1:0-1181 GCF_054778495.1 Hymenobacter agri | reverse complement strand
GGGCCGCATGTGAGCACGGGCCAGGCGCCCTGCGAGGTGCTGTAGGGCGTATGGGCCGGAAAGCCACCCTGCACGTCGATGATGCCGCCGGTGCGGCCCTGCACTTCCTGAATAATGCGCTGGTCCACGGCGTCGCGCACGGGCAGCACGCAGCCCACGCCCTGCAGCACCGAGGTGTAGGCGGCCTGCGCGGTCTGGGTATTCAGCGGCGCAATGTTGAACGGCGTGCTCACTTTCGATTGCGTGGTGTCGGCCAGCGTGCCGCCCTGCATGGTGGCGCCCAGCCAGTTGCGACTGGTGACGGAGGCCGAGCCATCCACGTAGTTGCCGGCCATGTAAATCTGGGCGTAGGGCAGCAGCGGGGCAGTGGTTTGCTTGTAGGGGTTCACCGTTTTGAATTTCGAGCTGGTGCTCGGGCCCCACTTGTAGTAGTTGTTCACCAGGTTGTAGTTGCCGCCCTCGCCGCCGTACACGTTGTTCGAGCCCCAGTCGTAGAGAACGTTGTTGCGAAAATCACAGTTCTCCGAGCCCACGGCGGCGCCGTAGCGGGTGCCGTTCCAGCGCGGGGTGCGGCTGTTGCAGTGGGCAAACAGGTTGTGGTGGAACGAGGCCCGCCGCCCACCCCAGATGCCGCCGTAGCCGTGGCGCTCATAGTCGGTATCTCCGGTTTCAAAGTGGTAGGAGTAGTTCAGCGGCTCCGAAATCAGGTTCCACTGCAAAGTCATCGAGTCGGTACTGGCCCCGTAAAACGTAAATGCCTCGTCCTCGCTCCAGCTCATCGTGCAGTGGTCGACGATGATATTCTTGTGCTCGATGCCGTCGAAGGCGTCCTCGTCGCCGTTGCCGTTGGTCATGCCCAGGCCCGATTCCTGCGGGTACCGGTCGCCGAGGCGGAAACGCACGAAGCGCACCTGCACGTTATTGCCCGTCACCTGCACCTGCCGGTCGGCCAGGCAAATGCCGTCGCCGGGAGCCGTCTGGCCCGCCAGCGTGGTATTGGCCGGAATGCTGAGCCGGGCCGTGAGGTGAATGGTGCCGCACACCCGAAACACGATGGTGCGCGACGGCGCCGCCGTGGCCGACTGGCTCAGGGCGTAGCGCAGGGTGCCGGGCACGTTGGTATCGCCCAGGCTGGTTACTTCAAATACCGTGGTGGGCACGGCCGCCCGGCCCCGCCCGCC
>NZ_BAAGZM010000933.1:0-1183 GCF_054778495.1 Hymenobacter agri | reverse complement strand
CCGCCCGCCTGCTCCAGCCCCAGAGCGCCGAGCGCCGCATCCAGTGGCACCTCGACCTGCCCGACGAGCCGCTCCTAGTCGCCCTCGACGCCCAGCAGCTCGAACAAGCCCTGCTGAACGTGACCAAAAATGCCCTCGAAGCCATCGGCCACGACGGCAACATCTGGGTGCGCGCCACGCTCAGCCCGCCGACGCTGTCCATCGCCAACGACGGCCCCCCGCTCACCCCCGAGGTGAGCCAGCGCCTATTCACGCCCTTCTTCAGCACCAAGCGCGACGGGCAGGGCATTGGCCTCACCCTGGTGCGCGATGTGCTGCTGGCGCACGGCTTCCGGTTCCAGCTTCACAGTACCGAGGATAACCGAACGGAATTTAGTATTGATTTTACCAAAGTGGGGTGAGTGCGAAAGGTTGTTGAAATGATTTTATGTAAAAATTTGAGTTAATACCTTTTTAAAATAGGGGGTAAGATTAAAAATGATGCTTAACTTCGCTAAGTGGCATTCAAAATCGCACCCCGCTATGACTCGTAAGCAACTTCTCGCTACCGCCTGCCTGGGCCTGCTGCTGCTGCTGGCCGGCATCGCTGCCTTCCTGCCCCAGAGCCACCCCGAAGCCAAACCCAACGCCTTCGAGCCTGCTGACCTGGCCTGGATGCTGTCGGCCTCCGGCCTCGTGCTGCTGATGACGCCCGGCCTGGCCTTCTTCTACGGCGGCATGGTGAGCAAGCGTAACGTTATTTCGACCATGCTGCAGAGCTTTATCGCGCTGGGAGTCATTTCGCTGCTCTGGTACGTGGTGGGCTTCTCGCTGGCGTTTGGCGACAGCATTGGAGGCGTTATCGGTAATCCGCTCACGTTTTTCATGTTCAACAACGTGGGCACGGCGGCCCACCCGCGCCTCGCGCCCAACCTGCCGCTGGTGTTGTTTGCGGCGTTTCAGCTCAAGTTTGCCATCATCACGCCAGCCCTCATCAGCGGCGCGTTTGCCGAGCGCATCCGCTTCTGGGGCTATCTGCTGTTCATGTGCCTGTTTAGCCTGCTCATCTACTGCCCCCTGGCCCACTGGACCTGGCACCCCGACGGCTTCCTCCTGAAGTGGGGCGTGCTCGACTTCGCCGGCGGTACGGTGGTGCACATCTCGGCCGGCTTCGCGGCGCTGGCGGGCGCGCTGGCCCTGGGCC
>NZ_BAAGZM010000932.1:0-1192 GCF_054778495.1 Hymenobacter agri | reverse complement strand
CAGCACCTCGGCCACGCGGCCCAGCAGCAGGCGGCCGTCGGGCAGCAGGATGCGGCAGGTCTGGCCGGTGTGCACGTAGCGCAGCTGCGTCACGGGCACGTCGAGGATGAAGCCGAAGCGGCTTTTGTCGTAGGTGAGGCCGAGTTGCTCGCCGTCCTGCACGTAGTCGCCGGCCAGCTTGTCCACCGTCGCCAGAATGCCCGCGCGGGCCGATTTAATCGGGATGATACCGCTGAATTTCAGGCGCGGGTCGCCGGTGAGTTGGTCGAGGTGCAGGGTTTTCGATTCCTTGGTTTGGATGGTGAACACCGTTTGGCCGGCGCGCACCTGCTGGCCCACCACAGGCGTGGGCGCCAGCACGTAGCCGGTGGTGGTGGCCCGTAGTGCGTCCTTGGCCGCGTAGGCCGACACGGCGCTCAGACGCAGCACATCGGTGAGAGTGTCGGTTTGGATGCTGCCTACCGTGACCAGAGCGCGGGGCTTCACGGCCGCTTCCTCCTCGCCGTCGGCGGGTGCGGCAGCTTCATCGGCGGACGGGTCTTTGGTTCCGCAGGCCGCGAGGCTGGTGAGGACGAGAAGGAGAAGCAGACGAAGGGACAGGCTCATGATAGCGGGAAGGAAGTGTGGCATGGACGCGCATCGTTCACGCTACTGCTCGGCGAGGTAGTCCAGCGCAAAGCGGCTGCGGAGCTGCTCGGTCTGGGCCTGGGTGAGGCTGAATTGCAGGGTGCGGTAGCTGGTCACCAGGTTGAGGTAGTCGAGAATGGCGACGTCGCCCGTGGCCAGCTGCTGCCGGGCGGCGCCCACCAGCGCGTCGGCCACGCGCAACTGCTCCCGGATGCGGGCCAGCAGTGCGTCGGAGGCCCGAATCAGCCCTTCCAGCTGCTCATACTGCTGTTGCCGCTGCACCGTGAGAAACTTCCGGTAGCCGCGCCGGCTTTGCTCGCTCAGGTCGAGGCGCTGGTACTGCAGCTGGCGCTGGTGGCCGTCGAAGATGGGTACGCTCAATTGCAGCCCCATCCCCAGCCCCACGCTGTGGGCCAGCGCCACGGGCAGGTACGACGACGACTGCAAGCCCGCGTCCACGACGGCGCTCACTTTGGGGCGGTAGGCGGCATCCACGGCCTGACGGTCAAGGCGCAGGCGTAGGCTGTCGAGGGTGTACTGGCGCTGGGCTGGGGCCAACAAGCCG
>NZ_BAAGZM010000931.1:0-1195 GCF_054778495.1 Hymenobacter agri | reverse complement strand
AGCTCAGCATGACGTTATTTTTTCAATTCACAACTACCCGTATAACTCACCTAATCAGGGGTTCGTGAGCTGGCCGATGAACAGAATGGTGCCCGTCGATTTCTCGCGGATAAGAAACAGGAACGGCCGGTTGATGACCGTAGCCTGTGGTACCGAAGTATTGACGACGCCCACCGACGTAACGGCTGCAGCCTCGGTGCCTTCCTCGTTCACTTCCAGAAACGTTTTGTGCTTCACCTCGCTGATGCGTAGACCCGAGCCCCCGCCGGCCAGCATGCGGCTGAAATTGGCCTGCCCCGAGAAGGCTACGCCCATGCCCAGCTGTGTGAGGGCGTCGTTGAGCGTCTGGCTGTATTCGAGCCTGAACTTGGGCAGCTGTAGCTCCTGCCCGGTCGAGTCGGCGGCGGCCAGCCAGGCATCGAGCTGGCTGCGGGTGAGGCGGCCGGCCACGCTGGCCAGCGTGCTCTGCCCCTGCGGCACCACCAGCGTCATGCTGAAGCGGCGGTTGCCGTAGGGTAAGTCGATGAGCAGCTGCTGGGCATCGCGGTAGCGGTGGTAGCGCCCGGTTTTCAGACTCATGAAATCCTTGGTGACCGTGGTGCCGTTGTCGCGGTAAAAGGGGCCGGGGCGGGTGTCCTGCGGGTCGAAGCGGTACGTCCAAGTGCCCTTGAAGTAGAGCGCGTTGATGAGATACAGCACGTCGTCGGCCGTGGTGCCATCCACAATGCTCGTGATTTTGCCGCGGGTCTGCGTGTTCACCCAGCCGTTTATCAGGTCTTTGGCCGTGGGCGACGTGAAATTCACCGGCTGCACCGTGGCCCCGAAATATTGCTGGTTGGCCTGCACAAACGGCGCCTGCAACTGGTACTGCTGCCCGTACCAGATGGAATTACCCGTCGTGAACGTCACCTGCGGGTCGAGCCCGCCCAGCAGGCCAAACACACTCCGGAACGACTCGTTGATTTCAGTATCGGTGAGCGGCTGGAAGCCCAGCGTTTGCTTCATCGCGGCCTTGGTGCTGCCATCGGCCCCGTTGTAGGCCATGGTGAGGGCGGCCGAAATGCTCAGCGGCGACAGGCACAGGTTGTCGGCCGGGGCCGTGCCGCGCAAGGCATCGAAGGCTCGAAAGGCGAAGTCGTTGGCGCTGCTCACCGTGCTGCGCTCGGCCGGGGTGAGGGGGCGCGTGAGCTGGGCC
>NZ_BAAGZM010000930.1:0-1195 GCF_054778495.1 Hymenobacter agri | reverse complement strand
GCGGCCGCCTAGCGCACCCGCACCGGCTGGATGCCGGCGTGCGTGGGCACCACCGGCCGGATGCTGCCGTCGGCGTTGAACTCCAGCTTGTCGATGCACACTTCGCGGTTGAAGCCGGCGGCGCTGCCCATCGTGATGCCTTTGGGGTAGGTGAAGCGGTGGTACACGAGGTACCACTCATCGCGGCCCGGCACCTGGATGGTGGAGTTGTGCCCTGTGCCGAAAATGCCCGCCGCCACGTTTTTACTGATGACCAGATTGTTGGCCGGCACCGTGATGGGGCCGAGCGGCGTGGTAGCCGTGCCGTAGCGCACGCGGTAGTCGGCGTCGCGGGTGTCGTTTTCGCTCCACATGATGTAGTAGGTGCCGTTGCGGAACAGCACGTGCGCACCTTCGCGGAAGGTGGCATCGGGCGTGAGCACGCGGGTGGTGCCGGGCTTCAGGCTCACGAGGTCGTCGTTCAGCTCGGCGCCGGCCAGGTAGCCGTTGCCCCAGTAGAGGTAGTTTTTGCCGCTCTGCGGGTCGTGGAAAACGGCCGGGTCAATCTGCTGGCCGCCTTTCACGCCCTCGGGCAGTTGGTCGAGCAAGGGGCGGCCGGTATCGGTGAAGGGGCCGGTAGGGCTGTCGCCCAGCGCCACGCCAATTTTGGCACCCGCGCAGAAATAATAGGCGTAGCGGTAGCCGGTGGCCGTTTTCTGCTCCAGCATGCAGGGAGCCCAGGCGCTTTTTTTAGCCCATTGCACGTCCTTCGGCAAATCAAGTATCACGCCTTCGTCCTTCCAGTTCACCAAATCGGGCGAGGAAAACGCCTTGAAGTAGGTGCCTGACCAATCCGTAAAGCCGTCGCTCGTGGGGTAGAGGTAGAATTTGCCGGTTTTCTCGGCGTAGATGATGGCCGGGTCGGCGAAGTAGCCGTTCAGGGCCGGGTTGTGGGTTTCGGCGAGGCTGACGGTGTAGGTGCGGGCCTGGTTGGTGCCGCGCACGGTGTAGCGCACGGGGCCTTTGGTGAAATTCTGCGGGCCGGCGGGCTGCACGGCCACGCCCGCGAAGGTGGTAAACTGCGGGTCGAAAGCCTTCAAATTCGTGCCCGGCTTGGTCAGGAAGGCAATTTTGCCGGCCGCCGAATCAACCACCGTGTTCTGGACGCGCAGGGCCGGGTTGCGGGCCGACAGCAGCACCGCGGCCGGCGTGAGCC
>NZ_BAAGZM010000929.1:0-1200 GCF_054778495.1 Hymenobacter agri | reverse complement strand
CGGCCGCCGCGCAGCTGGCCGAGCAGGTGCAGCTGTACCCCAACCCGGCGGTGGGCAGCTTCCGGCTGGTATTGCCGGCCACGGGGGCGGCGGTAGTTACGGCCCGCCTCAGCAATACGCTGGGCCAGGTGGTACAGCAGCGCCAGCTGGCGGCCCCGGCCAACCAGCCGCTCACCACTGACTTCGACGTGCGCGGCCTGGCCCCGGGCGTGTACCAACTCCAGCTGACGGTAGGCGGTACAGCTGTGGTTCGACGCCTAGTAGTGCAGTAGTTTCGAAAGGGCGGGGCTTGTTCCCGCCCTTTCCTTCAGTGCCCGAACGGCAAAAGCAAAATCATCTCATTACTCTTCATTGACTTCTTCAACCAACATGAAAAACAACTTACTGCTGCTGCTCATCCTGCTGCTGGGCTTCGGACCGGCCGCGCGGGCCCAGATTGATACCACCAGCGGGCGCTACTATCGGCCCATCTTCGCCAGTGTGACCACGACGGCCGACGTGCCCTACGGCGCAGCCACCAACTACGACGGCTCGGCGGCCACGCTGCTGATGGACATTTACCAGCCCACCGGCGACGTGCTGCCGCGCCGGCCGGTCATCATTTTTGCCCACCAGGGCGGCTTTCTTACCGGTACGCGCAAGGATGCCTACATGGTAAACATCTGCACGCGCATGGCCCGACTGGGCTACGTCACGGCCAGCATCGAGTACCGACTGGGCTTTCCCATCACCGGTTTCCCGCCGCCCGCGGCCGACACTGTGGGCGTGGCGCAGGCCGCCATTCGCGGCATGCAGGATTTGCGGGCGGCCGTGCGCTTCTTCCGTAAAGACGCGGCCACGACCAACACGTACAGAATCAACCCCGGCTACATTGCCGTGGGCGGCTCATCGGCCGGCGCTTTTATGGCCCTGGAAATCGGCTACCTCGACAAAGCCAGCGAAGTGCCCGCCTACGTGGGCCTGACCAGCCTGGGCGGCATCGAGGGCAGCAGTGGCAACCCCGGCTACAGCAGCGCCGTGCTGGCCGTGCTCAACCTGAGTGGCGCTACTGAAAACCCCAGTATCATCGAGGCCGGTAATGCGCCGCTGCTGAGCGTGCACGGCACGGCCGATGCCACCGTGCCCTACTTCCAGGGCCGGGTGGGCTCGCTGCTGCCGCCCAAGTACGTGTTCGGCAGCGGCCGGCTGAACCCGCGCGCC
>NZ_BAAGZM010000928.1:0-1201 GCF_054778495.1 Hymenobacter agri | reverse complement strand
GCCGCCAGCCTGGCCTGCACCTCGGCCGCCGTGCCGCGCAGCACCAGCACCGGCTGCCCCAGTGCCGACAGCACCTCCAGCGTTAGAAGCGGTGAGCTGCTGCCGACAATTCGGATGCTGAAGCCACCCGCCGCGGGGTTGGGAAACAGCTGGAACTGCGACGCCGCTCTGGCCAGTGTGGCGGCCGTCACGGTGGTGCGGAAATTCAGGCCGATAAGGATGGGGTCGTGGTCGGACGAGCGGAAGGGGCTGTTTACGTCGGTGGCCGCGCCGGCCACGTCGTATTCCAGAAATTCGGGCTCGGCGGCGTTGATGTGCCACTTCTCCACGGCCCCGTGGCCCACGAGGTTGGGCGTGAGCACGGCGTGGTCGAGCGAGCCGCTGAGGCCGCTGAACAGGTAGGACGCGCTGGCGGCTGAGCTGCCCACTACCAGCCCGGCGGCCCGCAGAATATCGATGGGGTCTTCCTCGTAGTTGGCGTTGTAGTCGCCCACGCTCACCACGTAGCGGGTGCCGGCGGGCTTCACCACGGTGTTGATGAACTGCACGAGGCCGTCGGCCTGCTGCTTGCGGCGCAGGTTGCTCGCGCCCTGGCCGTCCTGCTGGTCGGCGTTGGCCCCGCTGCCGCTGGCTTTCGATTTCAGGTGGTTCACCACGAGGGCGAAGGTGTCGCGGCGGGTGGCATTGTTGGTGATGAACAGCTGGGCCAGCGGCGGCCGCTCGAACGTGCCGGTAGCCGAGGCCAGCAGCGCCGGGCCGTACGGCGTGAGCACCGCTGGCTTGTAGATGATGGCGCAGTGAATAAGGTCGGTGTTGTTGGCTTGGCGGGTGGTGCCGCCGTCGTTGATGAAGGCGTAGGTGCCCGCGCCGAAGCTCTGGTTCAGGCCGTTCACGAGGTCCTGAATGGCGGAGGCGCTGCCCGTACCGTCGTTTTCTACCTCCATTAGCCCCAGCACGTCGGCATTCATCTGGGTGAAGGCGGCCATGATTTTACTGCGCTGGCGCTGAAAATCGGCCAGCGTGAGAGCCCCGCGCGAGGTGGGAAAGCCACCGCCCGCGCCGTCGCCGTTGAAGAAGTTCAGCACGTTCATGCTGGCGATTTTCACGTCAATCGGCCCGAAGGTGGGCACCGGCGGCCGCGCAGTCACAACCTGCGGCGCGTCGGTCCCGGCCAGCGGCTGCACGCGCCATTTGCTGTTGC
>NZ_BAAGZM010000927.1:0-1206 GCF_054778495.1 Hymenobacter agri | reverse complement strand
CGGTGGCGCGGCCGCACGCCGCATGGCGGGAGGGCCCGGGCAAGCCGGGTACAGGGCTGCCGGCTACCCCGAAAGGCCGCAAATCCGAGCTCATTCAGGCAGATGTAGCCAGCGTGAAGTTTCGCAATATTTCAGTATGTTTAAGGTTTAAAAGTTTGTCTACCCCATTCATCTTATGTCATTTTGCCTTTGGCAACGCTTGGCGTTGCTGACGCTGGCGGTGGCCCTGCTACCGGGCCCGGCGGCCCACGCCCAGTCCTCCCCCAAATTCCCGGCCGACCCCATCAAGTTTGGCCAGGTCGATGCCCAGGACCTCACGACTGCGCCCTTCGTGGCCGATAGTGCCGCGGCGGCCGTGGTGCTGTGCGACTTTGGCCGCTCGCAGCTGAAAGGCCACGGCACCGGCCTGCAGGTGGTATTCGAGCGCGTTACGCGCATCAAAATTCTCAAGAAGGCCGGCTTCGACGAGGCTTCGGTGGAAATTCCGCTGTACCACCGCAACGAGAATTCGGAGAAAGTCATCAACCTGCGCGGCATGACCTACAACCTGGTGGGCGGCAAGGTGGAAAAAATCCGCCTCGAAACCGACGGCGTGTTTCTGGAAAAGCGCACGCCTACCATCAACGTGCAGAAGTTCACCCTGCCCAATGTGCGCGAAGGCTCGGTGATAGAATTTGCCTATACCCTCACGTCGGACTACCTGTTCAATTTTCAGGACTGGACGTTTCAGCGCACCATTCCGGTGCGCTGGAGCGAGTACCGGGTGAGCATTCCGGCGTTCTACAAATACAACATCATCTACCAGACCAGCAAGCCCTTCGATGTGCAGGATGCCCGCGTGGGCTCGACCACCCTGGCCGTGGACCGGATGGCGGACGACGGCCTAGCGGCGGGCTTGGTAACGGGCGGCGCCGTGTTTTCGGCGGCCACCGAAGAGCACCGCTGGGTGCTGCGCAACCTGGCCGCGCTCGCGCCCGAGCCCTACATGACCACACTGGCCGACTACGCCGCTCATCTCGATTTTGAGCTGGCCGGCGAGCAGTGGCCCGAGCAGCCCTACCACGACCTCACCGGTACGTGGGAGAAAATCAACACCCGGCTGCTCAACGACGAGGACTTTGGCGGCCGCCTGGGCCACGTCGGCTTCCTGAAAGACCAACTGACGGCCCTGGCGGCCCAGCACCCGGCGGTGCCGGCCCGGGCCGC
>NZ_BAAGZM010000926.1:0-1211 GCF_054778495.1 Hymenobacter agri | reverse complement strand
AGCCTGCACGCGGGCCGTCACGTCGAGGCCGTAGCCCAGCATGAACGGCTCGCCGGCCCCCACGCGGGCCAGCAGCTTGAAGTGCCGCTGGTGGTAGCGCGGCCCCTCGGGGAAGGGCGTGCAGTCGTCCCACACCATGGGCTCGGTGCTGCGCAGGGCCTGCTCAAACATGCGCGCGCGGTGCCGGGCCAGGTCCATCGGGAAGCCGTAGCGCTCGCAAAACTCCAGCACGGTGTGCCCAATGAGCCAGGCGCGCTGTTCGGGGTCGGGCACGGCCTGGGGGTTGGCGTACACGTAGCGAAACTGGTCGTCGAGCACCACTACTTCCACCGGCAGCTCGTCGAGAATGGTTTCGTAGAACGCCCGCTGCGCCTCGTGCTGCGCGCTCAGCCCCTGCTGCTTAAGATGCTGCAGCTGCCGCAGCGCCGCGGTCTCGTTGGCGCGGGCCTGGGCCAATTCGTATTCCAATTGGTCGATACGGGCCTGAACGGCAGGAGCTAGCGCAGCAGCATAATCGGCAGAAGAAGCAGTCACGAACGAGGATAAAGAAGACAATAGTGCAACGTAATAGCCCGTGGCCGCTCAGCACGGCACGGGCTCGGGCAATTTCGGAACAATCTTCCAAAAATATCCGGCGGGCCTTTTCGGCAATCAGCTGCTGTCCCAATGCCCGCATATTCCAGGCCAACGGCTGCCGGACCGGGCCGGACGGTGGTTTTGCACCACCGACTTAGCCCCACAACGGCCTGCAGTAGCCGGCAGTACTTTTAGCGGCGCTATTTCTTCCTTCGCCGCTTTTTCATGCCCACCAAACCTGAGCTGCGCCGCGCGGCCCTGGCACGCCGCCAGGCCCTGAGCCCAACCGAAGTAACCCGCCGCAGCGAGCAACTGTGCGCGCAGCTGTTCGACCAGTTTCCGGTAGCGGCGTGGCGGTGGCTACACCTGTTTCTGCCGCTGCATAAGCGCCACGAGCCCGACACCTGGCCCATCATCCGGCGCAGCTGGGCCGAGTGGCCGGCGTTGCAGCTGGCCGCGCCTGTGGTGCAGCCCGATGGCATTTCGCTGAAGAACTATGCCCTGAACCCAGCCACGCCCCTGCTCACCAACCGCTGGGGCATTCCGGAGCCGGCCGCCGACCCGGCCACTGAAGTCCTTCCCGCGGCCTTCGATGCCGTGCTGGTGCCGCTGCTGGCCGTGGACCAGGCCGGGCA
>NZ_BAAGZM010000925.1:0-1211 GCF_054778495.1 Hymenobacter agri | reverse complement strand
GCGCCGGCACCACCGACCTGCCCACCGACGGCTTGGCCGCCGGCACCTACCTGCTCACGGTGCAGGTGCCCGGCGAGGCCAGCGTGACGCAGCGCGTGCTGGTGGAGTAGCGGCCCGGGCCCAAGCGCCGCACTGCCTGTTAGTAAAGCCCTGGTTGCGTGAGCAGCCGGGGCTTTTTGGCATTAAATCAGGCTTATGTCGCACCCCGACCTTTTCGACTAAGCCGAACAATGAAAAACCGGACCAAACCCGTCTTTACTAGGCTTCAAAGCTGGATTGTAGTAATCGTAAGCGCAAAACTGCCCCCGTGTTTACGGTGCAAAATCACCAAAACCCCTGTCTGAAACCGGGGCAAAGTGTCCTTTTTTACCGGCGCACCACCGGCTAGGTTTGCCCCTCGATGGGCGTACCTTCCACCACGGGTTTCGCCGCCCCCCCCGTCCATGCTCCGCAAACTCCTGCTCTACGCCGCCCTGCTCACGCTCACGCAGTGCTCCACCTGCAAGCGCGACAACCCGCAGCCCCAGCCCCCGAAAGACCCGCTCAGCACCCGGTCCCCCGAAACCCAGACCGGGGCCGGCACTTTCGCCTACCTCATCAATGGCAAAGCTTTCATCGCCCTTTACACTACCTCTGCTAATGGCGACTGGCAATCATTAAATCGGCTGGCTATTAGGAGGAACAATGAGGTTAAATGGGGATGCCGTTGCACAAGTGGTGAGCATCTCAGCAGCCTTAAATGGACAACTACAAAGCAGCCAAAAATTTTCTATTATTTCTTCAGCCTTTCCCAATATTTACTCCTGGAATAAACCAGTTTATTTCGGCGGTTACTGGATATACGCCATGCTATTATTCCGGTAATAATGTCAAGACCGGCCAAGTGGAACTGATCAAGTTCGACCCGGTGGCGCGCTTTGCCGCCGGCCGGTTTGCCTTCGTGCTCTACGAGCCCGGCGGCTGCGACACGCTGCGCGTGAGCAACGGCCGCTTCGATGTCAAATTCTAACCCGTTTTCCTTTTCTGCGCATGAAACACTTCTTTACGTTTGTCCTTCCATAGCTAGGCATACCTACCTAAAGCCCATCCACCCGGTCCCAGGATGTGCTGGAACTGACTCCTAGTAGTCCCACACCACTCCCGACCGGTTCGGAACCGGTCGGCGCAAAAGCAAAAAGCCCTTCCGGCCGCGCGGCCGGAAGGGCTTTTTG
>NZ_BAAGZM010000924.1:0-1214 GCF_054778495.1 Hymenobacter agri | reverse complement strand
TTTCCGCTGAGCGCGGGCGCCCGCCTGGCCGGCGACATTTTCGCGCAGCCCGGCAGCACGCTCAGCCGCTCGCACCTCACCGTCGTCAACCAGCACGGCGAATTGGTGACGTTCACGCTTGGTGGCGATGTGCTCAGCCGCAAGCGGGTGGCTACCTGGAGCCGCACCGCCCGCTTCCGCCTCGTGCCCGACCCCCACGGCCGCTCTTTCGCCGTGGCCCGCGAAGACAACAACCAGCTCGACCTCTACCTGCCCACCCTGAATGACCCGCTGCTGACGCAGAAGTTCGTGACTTCGGGCGAGCGCGGCGTGCAGTGGTTTGATTTCGGCGGCGGCCGGCACCTCGTGGCCATCACCGAAACCGGCCCCGGCCAGGTATTTCTCTACGATGCGCGCGGCTGGCTCCTGGGCCGGGAGGCGCTGCCCAGCACCGGCACCGGCGTCGGCCTGAGCTACGACGCCACCACCGACAGCTACCAGCTGGTGCGCATCGTGGGCCGCGAGCTGCGCCGCACCGAGCTGAAAGTGGGGCTGTAAAAGGTGATGGGGCGAATAAAAGAACGTCATGCTGAGCATTCCGCGCATCAAGCGGCGAGCGCAGCCGCAGTCGAAGCATCTCTACCGCGCAACTAATCTATTGGATTGGGTTTACTATCACGGCAGAGATGCTTCGACTGCGCTCAGCATGACGTTCTTTTATTCACCCCATCACCAAACTCCATGCCCCCAACCTTCCGCACCGGCCTCATCGTGGGCAAGTTCTGGCCGCCGCACCGGGGACACCAGCTGCTGCTCGAAACGGCGGCGGCCCAGGTAAGTGAACTGCTGGTGCTGGTGTATGCCAACCCCGACTCGCCCACGCACCCGGCCGCCGAGCGCGCCCAGTGGCTGCGCGAGCTGTACCGCGGCGATGAAGTGGTCGATGGCCCGCGCATCGGCACCACGCCGCTGCGCATCTTCGCCCTCTCGGTCGAGGCCGACGGATTGCCACCCGACGCGGCCGACGACTACACCCAGCGCGAATTCGTGCGGCAGTGGCTGGCCAGCCAAGGGCTGCAAGTGGATGCCGTATTCAGCAGTGAAGCCTACGGGCCGGGCTTCGCCGCGCACCTTGGCGTGCCGCACGTAGCCGTAGACAATGCCCGGGAGCAGGTGCCCATTTCGGGCACGCAGGTGCGGGCCGATGCCGCCGGCGCGGCCGCCTACCTACATCC
>NZ_BAAGZM010000923.1:0-1216 GCF_054778495.1 Hymenobacter agri | reverse complement strand
GCCCCGGGGCGGCCGTCGGAGGTGATTTCGGCCACGTTCTGGCCCTCGCGGCCGAACACGGGCTTGCGCACGCCGTGGCCGGCGAGTGGCTGGAGGCTGGCTTCGAGCAGCAGCGGGTGGTGCGGGAAAGTGGCCCAGAGGTGCGCCAGCAGCGCCTTGCTCTGGAACAGCAGGGTGTAGGCCGGATTGGCGATGATGACGTTGCAGGTGAGCAGCAGGTCGCAGAGGTCGGCGGTGAGGGCGGGCTCCTCGTCGGCCAGGATTTCCCAGGGCACCAGCTTGAACAGGAAGTCGAAGCGCTGCCACTGGCCGGGCACGGTTTCGGCCCACACGCCCCGGTCCTCGCCAGCCACCGACACGCGCATGGCATCCACCGAGCACACGTAGGTATCGGCGAAACCGGCGGTGCGGGCGGCTTCGGCCAGCACGGCGCAGTTGGCTTCGTCCTCGGCGCTGTCGGGCAAGTGCACGAGCAGGAGAGTGGCCTGCAACTCATTGTTGAGGCCGCGCCAGTGGCGGAACTGGTCTTCGAGGCACTCGAACAGGCCGTTGGCCTGGCGGTCATCGGTGGCTTGGCCGGCGGCTACCAAGCTGGCCCACTGCACCACGGCGGTTTCGGGCAGGCTGGTGGCGGTGTCGGCGTTGAATTCGAGGAGCTTGGGGCCGTCCGGCGTCTGGGCCAGGTCGAAGCGGCCGTAGAGGTGCCAGTGCCGCTCGTCGTGCCAGGAGTGGCGCACGGCCCCCCACAGGTTGGCTGGAATGGCGAGCTGGCGCAGGAAATCATCGGGCAGCGCGTCGGGAATGGCCTGCACCAGCATGTCGTAGAGCGTGTCGGCGGCTTGCAGTAGGGTTTCAGCATCGGTTTCGGGCAGCTGCACGGCCTCGCGGGCCACGTAGTGCTGGCAGGCATCTTCGATGGCCCATTCCCAGCCCAGCGAGCGCACGGCGGGTGAGACGTCACCGGAAAGGGGAAGCAGGTTTATCATTGGTAGGGTTTTGAAAATCAGTGCGTCATGCAGAGCGCAGCGAAGCATCGTGCCCGCGCAATGCAATCAAAAAGGATTAGTGGTGGCGGGCAAGACGCTTCGCTGCGCTCTGCATGACGTGCTATTACACCCCCGTCAAAAAAACTACCCCCCAAATCCCCGGAAGCCGCCGCGGCTGCCAAAGCTGCTGCTGCGCCCGGCCGGCGCGCTGCTGCGGAAGCTGGGGCGCG
>NZ_BAAGZM010000922.1:0-1216 GCF_054778495.1 Hymenobacter agri | reverse complement strand
CTCAGCCCAGCGGCGCCGGTTGCCGCGGCCCCCACCGGCCCGGCTGAGGAAGCCTCGCTGGCTCCCCTCACGGCCCAGGACCAGGTATTCGTAAAGGACGGCGAGCGGTGCTGGTTCGTGAAGCTGGCCGACATCAAGCTGTTCGAAATCAACGGCAGCTACACCCGCATTCACTTCGAAAACCACCGGCCGCTCATTCCGCGCACCCTGCAGCAACTCGAAGCCCGCCTCGACCCCAAAGTGTTTTTCCGGGCCAACCGCCAGCAAATCATCAACCTGAAATGGATTGCCGGCATCGAGCCCTGGTTCAGCAACACGCTCAAGCTGCAGCTGCGCGACGGGCCCGAGGTGGAGGTGTCGCGCCAGCAGTCGGTGCGCTTCCGCGAGCTGCTGAGCCTGTAGGGGCGGGGACGGTTAGTCATGTAAACACCTCATGCTGAGCGCAGTCGAAGCAGCTCTGCCGCGAGAGTAACTGAATTACTTGCGCGGTAGAGCTGCTTCGACTGCGCTCAGCATGACTTTCTAACCAATTGCTGTTAAGCTTCGGCTATGCGCACACCTCGGCAAGCACCAAGCAGTTGCCGGCGGGGTCGAACAGTTCGAGTTGCATCACCCGGTCGTGCCAGGAGGTTTTTTGCAGCTCCGGCATCGGAAACCCTGACTGCTTTTGCTGCAACAGCCGATGAAAAGCCAGCAGGCCCGAAAACTCGGCAATGGCCCGCGAGCCGGCGCAGCTTTCGTGCCGGGCCGTGGTGAGGTGCAGCACAATGCTGCTGCGCGAAATCTGCAGGTAGCGCGCACCATCGGTGGCCGGCCCGTCTTCCCAATCGATGCTGAACCCCAGCCAGTCGACGTAAAACGCCAGCGTCTGTGGGTAGTCAGTCATCTGAAAGACGGGAGTTACCATTAACGTCGGCCGGGTTGCTGTTTGATTTGTGCTGTTACTCCTTGGAAATATAGTGTATAACCACTGAAGTGCCACATAGTTGGCCTACTTACGTCGTAGGCGGCCGGGGCAGATTGCCGGCCGGGGCGCTTACATTTAGCCCATGCTCTCATCTGCCGAATACGACCGCCTCGATGCCCTGGCCCAGGCCCAATTGGTGCGCACCGGCCAGCTCACGGCTGCCGAACTGTGCGCCGCTGCCGTGGCCCGCGCCGAAGCCGTTAACCCCCAGCTCAACGCCATTGTGCACCCGCTCTACGAGCCGGCCCG
>NZ_BAAGZM010000921.1:0-1217 GCF_054778495.1 Hymenobacter agri | reverse complement strand
GGGCAGGCCCGACTGGTTGGGCAGTGCCGGCCCGCGCCGGATGGGCTGCGGGTAGCGCCCCAGCAGCTGGTTGAGCTGGGTTTCAACTTCGGTGATGCGCTGGCGGGTTTCGTAGGCCAGGCTCTCGGTGCGCAGGGCCTGGGCGGCAAACTGCTGCACGGCCAGCTGCGTGACGCGCCCGGCCTCTTTCTGCACCTTGATGAGGCGCAGGCCCTCCTGCTGGAAGCGGGTGTTGCGCAGTAGAATGGCCAGTTGGTTGTCGAGCGTCAGTAGCTCGTAGTAGGCGCGGGCCACGTCGGCTACCAGGTTGGTCACCACCAGGTTGCGGCCCTGCTCCGAGGCCAGCACGCGCAGGTAGGCGGCCTTGCGGCGGCTGCGCAGCTTGCCCCACAGGTCGATTTCCCAAGAGCTGCGCAAACCCACGAATAGGTCGGGCGTGAGGTTGGTGGGCACGCGCTGGTTGTCGACAATATTCTGCGAGAGGTTGGTGTCGTAGTTGCCCACGCCGGTCATGGTATACTTGCCGTAGCGGTCGAGCGCGCCCGTGCCCGTGGCCGATACCGTGGGCAGCAGCGCCCCGCGCCGGGCCAGGTACTGCGCCTGAAATACTTCTACGCGCTGCACCGCCACCCGCAAATCCAGGTTCTGCCGCAGGGCGGTATCGATGAGGCCGGCCAGCGCGGGGTCCTGGAAAAACTGCCGCCACGGCGTTCTGCCCACGCTGAGGGTATCGGTGGTGGGCGTGGTCTGGTTGAAGGCTTTGGGCGTGGCAGGGCTGGAGGCCGGGCCGTCGGGCGCGGATACGCGGCAGCCGGCGGCGAGGATTAAGACAAGGGCAGCGGTTAGAAAGCGCATGAGACTGGTTGTTCTGGCGGTTCGCATTACCCGCGACTCCCTTCTCCGAAGAGGGGAGCCGTGGCGTGGGCGATGTAGCGCGGACTTTTAGTCCGCGCGTGGATTATCTATTCGAGCAACTCGCGGACTAAAAGTCCGCGCTACAATTCGGGTGGTCGCGCCTAATGCGCCACCAACTCTTTTTCTTCCACCACCTCCGCATCCGCTTCCAGATTCTTCGGTTTCTCGAAGCTGGCAAACAGCACGTACAGGCCCGGAATCAGCACCATGCCGAAGACGGTGCCGATGAGCATGCCGCCCGCCGCGGCCGTGCCGATGGAGCGGTTGCCGAGGGCGCCGGCGCCACTGGCTACTACCAGCGG
>NZ_BAAGZM010000920.1:0-1220 GCF_054778495.1 Hymenobacter agri | reverse complement strand
GCCCGCGCCGGTCAGCAGCTGGCAGCCGTCGTCGAACACGCCGCCCGGGGCTACCGTGAAGGCTCCGGCCACGGTCACGGCCCCGCCCAGGGTACCGGTGCCGGTGCCGGTGATGTCGATGTTGTTGTAGTCGCCGGGCGGAATCGTCTGCGGTGAGCTCACCGTGAGGCTGGGCAGCGTGGGCGTGAGCACCGTGAAAGGTGTGGTGCTGCTGCCCGTGCCGCCGGCCGTGGTCACGGTAATGGGCCCGGTGGTGGCCCCGGCCGGCACCGTAGCCGTGAGCTGGGTGCCCGACACAAACGTGAATAACGCCGACACCCCATTAAAGGCCACCGCCGTGGTGCCCGCAAACTCGCTGCCCGTAATGGTGACCAGCGTGCCCACCGGCCCGCCCAGCGGCGAGAAGCTGCTGATGACCGGCAGCGGCGGAATCACGGTAAACAGCAGGCCGTTGCTGCTGCCCGTCACCGTCACCACCACCGGGCCATAGGTGGCGCCTACCGGCACCACGGTCGTAATCTGGGTGGAGGAGTTGAGCGTGAACGGCGCGCTCACGCCGTTGAACGTCACCGACCCCACGCCCGTGAAGTTAGTGCCCGTAATCACCACCGTGGTGCCAATGGGGCCGCTGCTGGGGCTGAGCGTGGCAAGCGTCGAGGTTGGAATGGCCACCGTGAAGCTGATGGCGTTGCTCAGGCCGCCGGGCGTGGCCACCGTCACGGGTCCGCTGGTGGCGCCGGTGGGCACCAGGGCCGTAATCTGCGTAGCCGAATTCACCGTGAATGTGGCGCTGGTGCCGTTGAAATTCACCGCCGTGGCGCCCGTCAGGTTGGTGCCGGTGATGATGACCGTGGTGCCCACCGGCGAGCTGCCGGGCGAAATACCGGTGAGCGTGGGTGCCGGCGGCACCACCGTGAACAGCAGGCCGTTGCTGGGCCCGGCAGGTGTTGTCACCACCACGCTGCCGGTGGTGGCGCCAACGGGTACGCTGGTGGTGAGTTGGGTGGCCGAGTTCACCGTGAAGGCCGCGCTTACGCCGTTAAACGTCAAGCCCGTAGCTCCGGCCAGATTGGTGCCGGTGATGATGACCGTGGTGCCCACCGGCCCGCTGGTCGGGCTCAGGGCCGTGATGGTGGAGGCCGGGATGGTGACGGTGAAGGCCAGGCTGTTGCTGGTCCCGCCGGGCGTGGTCACCGTCACCGGGCCCGTGGTGGCGCCGG
>NZ_BAAGZM010000919.1:0-1222 GCF_054778495.1 Hymenobacter agri | reverse complement strand
ACCGCGCCGCAGCCCGCCCTGCCCGGGCTGTTGCAGGAAGAATTGCCGGCTGTGGCCACCGCGGCCGCGGCTGATGAGGCGGAGGAAGCTCGCTTCGCCACCGGTGAGGGGCGCGACGCGCTGGTACTCATCATTGAAGACAACGCGGAAGTGAACGCCTTCCTGGCCCAGAAGCTGCGGCCCCACTTCCAGGTGCGCACGGCCACCGATGGCGCGGCCGGGCTGCGGCTGGCGGCAGAGCTGATTCCCGACCTCATCGTGAGCGACGTGATGATGCCGGAACTCAGCGGCCTGGAGCTGGTGGCGCAGCTCAAGGGCGACTGGCGCACCTCCCACATCCCGGTGGTGCTGCTCACGGCCCAGGGCGCGCCCGAGCAGCAGGTGGAGGGCGTGCAGGCCGGCGCGGATTTGTACCTCACCAAGCCCTTTAACCCCACCTTTCTGCTCGAAAGCCTGCGCACGCTGCTCGGCAACCGGGAGCGGCAGCGGGCGCATTTCCGCCGCGAGCTGAGCGTGGACACCGCCACCGTGGCCCCGGCCCAGCGCGTCGACCAGAAATTCCTGGCCGACTTCACCGCCATCGTGGAAGCCAACCTGGAGCGGGCCGACCTGAGCGTGGAAGACGTGGCCCGCAGCCTGGGCATCTCGCGGGTGCAGCTCTACCGCAAGGTGAAGGCCGTGCTCGGTACCAGCCCCACCGACTTCGTGCAGAGCGTGCGCCTCACCAAAGCCCGGCAATTATTGCTCGATGAAACCCTCACCATTGCCGAGGTAGCTTACCAGCTGGGGTTCAATTCGCCTTCTTATTTCTCCACCAGCTTCAAAGGGCGTTACCAGATTTCACCCTCCGAATACCGGGCCCTGCACATTGCCCCCGTGGGCTGAACGCAAAGTGAAAACCAGGTAACGAGAGTGTAACCGGGGTGCTTTTTTCAAACGTTTGCGGGTTGTTAAATGATTGTAAATCAAATTTAAAATAAAAATTCAAGCTGTGAACGAATAGTTAACGCTTTTGAGAGGATAAAGCAAGCCGCCCGGAGTTGGCCGCCGGAAGTTTGGGCCATCAATCAGCCACTCGCTTTTGCCGGCGAGGCCCGGTTGCGGACCCATCCCTTGCTTTTTCATCCCACTCAAAAACGCATGAACACACTGCTACATTCTCTCCCGCAGGCGGCGCTGGTGGCGCTGCTGGCCGGCGGCCCGGCCCTGGCGGCAGCCCCCG
>NZ_BAAGZM010000918.1:0-1224 GCF_054778495.1 Hymenobacter agri | reverse complement strand
CGGGGCCGGCGCAGTGCAGCGGCCTGCCCGTGCGCCAATACAGCGAGGCCACGCTGGGCCAGCAGCTGCGCCGCGGCTTCCGGAAGCTGCGCTGCCGCACCGAAGACCACGAAACACCTTTCCACACCACCCAGAACTTTCTGTTTTGCTCGTTTCAGCGCCAGGGAGGTGCCCGTTTGTCCGCCTGAAGATTTGCGCCTTTATTTCATTGATTTATACTCTGTAATGCTTGATTTTTTGCAACAACCCTGGCCCTGGTACGTGGCCGGGCCACTCATCGGCCTCACGGTGCCGGCGCTGCTACTCGTGGGCAACAAGGCGCTGGGCATCAGCTCGGCGCTGCGCCACGTGTGCGCGGCCTGCGCGCCGGCCGGCATCCCGTTTCTGACTTATAACTGGCGGGCCGAAATCTGGAATCTGGTGTTCGTGCTCGGCATTGCGCTGGGCGGCTTCATTGGCTACCGGCTCATGGGCCACCCCGAGGTGGTGAACATCTCGGCCGCCACGGTGCGCGACCTCAAAGCCGAAATGCACCTCACCGATTTCCGCGGCCTGCTGCCGCGCGAGCTGTTTGCACTTGATAACCTGGCCAACTGGAAGGGCTGGGTGTTTCTGGTGCTGGGCGGCTTTCTGGTGGGGTTTGGCACGCGCTACGCGGGCGGCTGCACCTCGGGCCACGCCATTTCGGGGCTTTCGAACCTGCAATGGGTGTCGCTGGTGGCCGTAGTGGGCTTCTTCGCCGGAGGCCTGCTTATGACCTGGGTTATTTATCCGCTGCTGTTTTAGTTATTTGCCATGAAGTATGTTAAATACCTCGTGCTGGGCACCTTGTTCGGCATCATCCTCACCAAGAGCGAGGTTATCAGCTGGTTTCGGATTCAGGAAATGTTTCGGTTTCAGAGCTTCCATATGTACGGCGTCATCGGCTCGGCCATTGCGGTGGGTCTGGTTTCGATTCAGCTCATCAAGCGCAACCACTTGAAAACCATCACTGGCGAGCCCATCGTCATTGCCGATAAGCAGTTCAACCACGGCGTATGGATTGGGGGGCTGCTGTTTGGCCTGGGCTGGGCACTCACCGGTGCCTGCCCGGGGCCGATGTTTGCGCAGCTGGGCAGCGGCATCGGCGCGGCCGCCGTGCTGATTCTGGCCGCCCTGGCCGGCACCTGGACCTACAGCGCCCTGCGCGAGAAACTGCCTCACTAACGGCCACCGGCCCCCGCC
>NZ_BAAGZM010000917.1:0-1225 GCF_054778495.1 Hymenobacter agri | reverse complement strand
CGGCGGGCACGAACTACGCCAGCTTCACGGCGGCCGTGGCGGCCCTGACGGCGGGCGGCGTGAGCGGCCCGGTAACTTTTGCCGTGAGCGGCGGGCCTTACAATGAGCAGGTTAGCCTGGGCCAGTTTACGGGCAGCAGCGCAACCAACCGCGTCACATTCAGCGGCAACGGCAGTATTATTCAGTTTGGCGCCGCCACTTCTGCGCAGCGGGCCGTCATCACGCTGAACGGCGCCGACTACGTGACCCTCGACCGGCTGGTGGTGGATGCCACCGGGGGCGGTGCCAGTACCGTCACCTACGGCTGGGGCATTCAACTGCTGAACAACTCCGACAACAACGTTATCAGCAACTGCACCGTGACGGCGCCCCAGACGGGCACGACTTCCAACTTCGCGGGCATCGTGTCGAACGCTTCGGCCACCTCCATCACCGGCAACGGCCCCACGGCCAGCCAGAACCTGACGCTGCAAGGCAACACCGTGACCGGCGGCTACAACGGCATTGTGGTGGTGGGCTCGCCCCCCGGCGCGCCCACTACGCTCGGCGTGCAGATTACGAACAACACCGTGGCCGACTGCTACGATGCGGGCATCTACCTCAGCTACCTGAGCGGGGCACAGGTGACGGGTAACGACGTGTCGCGGCCCACCCGCACGGGCGCCGGCTCTTATTATGGCCTGAACATGAACGTGGGCACCGGCGGAACTACGGTAGCCAAAAACCGCTTCCACCAGGCGTTTCCGGCGGGCACTACCACCACGTCGGGGGCGTACGGCATCTACCTGTTTACGCTGGCGGCGGCTACGACTACTGCGCCGAACATCATTGCCAACAACCTGATTTATGATATGAGCGGCTCGGCGGTGTACGGCATCTTCAACGGCTCGTCCGACAACGCCAAGTACTACTACAATACCATCGACATCAACGACCAGGCCAACACCGGCACGGGCGGCGGCTTCGGCTTTTACCAGACCACGGGCCTGAACGTGGAGTTTCGCAACAACATCGTGCGCCTGAGCCGGACCGGCACGGGCCTGAACTATGCCGTTTTTCTGTCGTCCATCGTGCCCAGCTTCGTGAGCAACAACAACGACCTGACGGGCAGCGGCAGCACCTTCCGTACGGGCTTTTTCCAGACTTCGCCCTACGCCACGCTGGCCGACTGGAGCACGGCCAACGGCGGCACCTTCGACCAGAACAGCGTGAGCGTCGACCCGCA
>NZ_BAAGZM010000916.1:0-1225 GCF_054778495.1 Hymenobacter agri | reverse complement strand
TGGCCCGCCGCCGCCAGCTCGCCGCCCAGTACGATGCCGCCTTTGCTAACCTGCCGGGCCTCACGGTGCTGGCCCCCGGCCGCCCCGGCCACGCCTACCACCTCTACATCATCGAAGTGGCCGACCGTAAGGGGCTCTACGACTTCCTCAAAACCAAGCAGATATTCGCGCAGGTTCACTACATCCCGGTGCACCGCATGCCCTACTACGAGGACCTGGGCTGGCACGCCGGCGATTTCCCACTGGCCGAAACCTACTACGCGCACTGCCTCAGCATCCCGCTCTTCCCGACGCTGACGGATGAGGAGCAGGCGTACGTGGTGGCGTGCATTGCAGAATTTTTGAGTGTTGAGGGTTGAATGTTGAGTTGGCTAACGTTTCAAAAGGAGGCCGCTGAACAATCAATTCAACACTCAACCCTCAACATTCAACACTTCCCAACCTTGCAGCACACCCAACAAGAAGACTTCTGGGCCGGCGACTTCGGCCGCGAATACACCGACCGCAACTCCCGCCCGCTCGATGAGTGGAACGAGTTTTACCGCAGCATCTACGGCCACACCAAGCTGGAAATGAACGCCGAATTCATCGGCGAGCTGCCCCGCGAGGCCCGCATTTTGGAAGTGGGCTGCAACACCGGCATGCAGCTGGTGGGCTTGCAGGCCATGGGGTTCCAGAACCTGTACGGCATCGAACTGCAAGCTTACGCCGTGGAGAAAGCCCGCGAGTTCGTGCGCGGCGTGAACATCCTGCAGGGCAGCGGCTTCGATTTGCCTTTCAAGGACAACTACTTCGACTTGGTGTGCACCAACGGCGTGCTCATCCACATCGCGCCCAAGGACCTGCCGCGCATCATGGGCGAAATGGTACGCACTTCGAAGCGCTACATCATGGGCTACGAATACTTCGCCTCCGACACCACGGCCATCAACTACCGCGGCAACGAGGGCTTCCTGTGGAAGACCGATTTCGCCCGCGTGTTTCTGGAAAACCACCCCGAGCTGCGCTTGGTGAAGCAGCACCTCTACCCCTACATCAACGACGCTGAGCGCGGCAACCAGGACGTGATGTTCCTGCTGGAGAAGGTGCAGCCCGAATAGTTGAACGCATGAAAACCGCCGGAATTATCTCGCAGGTGCGCATGGGCAGCACGCGGCTGCCGGGCAAAGTGCTGCTACCGGCCGCCGGCCGCCCGCTGCTCGACTACCACGTGGCGCGCCTGGCC
>NZ_BAAGZM010000915.1:0-1225 GCF_054778495.1 Hymenobacter agri | reverse complement strand
CGGCGGGCACGAACTACGCCAGCTTCACGGCGGCCGTGGCGGCCCTGACGGCGGGCGGCGTGAGCGGCCCGGTAACGTTCACGGTGAGCGGCGGCCCCTACACCGAGCAAATCAGCCTGGGACCCCTGACGGGTAGCAGCGCCACCAACCGGGTGACGTTCAACGGGGGCGGCAGCCTTATTCAGTTTGGGTCGAGCAACAACACGCAGCGCGCCGTTATTACGCTGAACGGCGCTGATTTCGTGACTATTAACAACCTGGTGGTAGATGCCACGGTGGGCGGCACCAGCACCGCCACCTACGGCTGGGGCATTCAGCTGCTGAACAATTCGGACAACAACGTCATCAGCAACTGCACCGTGACGGCGGCCCAAACCGGTCTTACCACCAATTTCGCGGGGATTGTTTCCAGTGCTTCGACGTCGTTGCCCACGGCCGTCGGTACCACGGCCAGCCAGAACCTGACGCTGCAGAACAACACCATCTTGGGCGGCTACTACGGCATTGCGGTGGTGGGCTCGGGCGTGAGCACGGCCCCCACGCCGGGCGTGCAAATCATCGGCAACACCGTGCGCGACTGCTACGATGCGGGCATCTACCTCGGCTACCTGGGCGGGGCACAGGTGACGGGCAACGACGTGTCGCGCCCGAACCGCACCGGCACGGGCTCGTTCTATGGCGTCAATCTGAACGTGGGCACTACGGGCACCACGGTGACCAAAAACCGAATTCACCAGGCGTTTCCGGCGGGTAGCACCACCACGTCAGGCGCATACGGAGTTTACTTATTTACCCTGGCGGCGGCTACGACGACCGCGCCGAATATCGTTGCCAACAACCTGATTTATGACATGAGCGGGTCGGTGGTGTACGGCATCTACAACGGGTCTTCCGATAACTGCAAGTACTACTACAACACCATCGACATCAACGACCAGGCCAATGCCAGCACGGGCGGTGGCTTCGGCTTCTACCAGACCACGGGCCTGAACGTGGAGTTTCGCAACAACATCGTGCGCCTGAGCCGCACCGGCACGGGCCTGAACTACGCCATTCTGCTCTCGTCGCTGGTGCCCAGCTTCGTGAGCAACAACAACGACCTGGTGGGCAGCGGCAGCACCTACCGCACGGGCTTCTTCCAGACCTCGGCCTACGCCACGCTGGCCGACTGGAGCACGGCCAACGGCGGCACCTTCGACCAGAACAGCGTGAGCGTCGACCCGCA
>NZ_BAAGZM010000914.1:0-1225 GCF_054778495.1 Hymenobacter agri | reverse complement strand
CGCACCGTGAGCCGGGCGCGCGGAATGTGGTAGTCGGTCAGGCGCGCCCGCAGCGTGCGCAGCTGCGGCGGCGTGAGCATGCGGCCCGTAAGTAGCACGTTGATGGTGCGCGCATCGTAGTCGATGCGCTTGGTGACCACGTAGGCTCCCGGCAGGTTCAGCTCGGTTTCGACGAAGCTTTGCGCGTTGTGCTCGAACGTGGTGCGGCGCACGATGCCCGCCGCCAGCCACACGCTGGGCACGGCCGTGAGCACGGCCACCGCCCAGAACAGCAGCTTGGCCCGCCGGGCCTGTCGCGGGTTTTCGAACTGGAAATGCGGCAGCGGCAGAATGCGCGCTACCAGAAACATCGCCAGACTGATGAAGGCCGCATTAATGCAAAACAAATACAGCGCGCCAGCCGCGAAGGTCCAGTGCGCCGTGGCCAGCCCGTAGCCCACCGTGCACAGCGGTGGCATGAGCGCCGTGGCGATGGACACGCCCGGCACCACGTTGCTCACCTCGCGCCGGGTGAAGCCAATGGCCCCGGCCGCACCGCCAAACAGGGCAATGGCCACGTCCCAAGTGGTGGGCGTAGTGCGGGCCAGCAGCTCGGAGCCGGCATCGGTGAGGGGCGTGAACCGGAAGTAGAGCGCCGACACCAGCACGCTGAGCCCGGCGGCAATGGCCAGGTTTTTCAGGCCCCGGCGCACCAGGTCGAGGTTGGAAGTGGCTGCCCCGAAGCCCACGCCCACAATCGGTCCCATGAGCGGCGAAATAAGCATAGCCCCGATGATGACGGCCGTGGAGTTCACGTTCAGTCCCACCGAGGCCACCAGAATGGCGAAAAACAGCACCCACAGGTTGGTGCCCTTGAAGGCAATGCCCGCTTCGACATCGGCCACAATTTCGGCCGGGTCGGCCATGTCATGGGCTAGGTCGAACCGGGAGCGCAGCCAGGGAAGTAGGGGTAAAGCCATTAAGAAGGAGACATGGGTAAGCAAAACGGCCGGGGCAGGGCTCCGGCCCGGGGCTAGTGGGTTTTGCCAGTGGACGTCAAAAGCCAATCGGCGGCCGCTTCCAGGTCATCAAATACGCCAACCACTAAGTATTTCTCCAGAGCGTGTAGCACATCGGTGGTATGCAGGCGGCGGGTAGGGCTGGAGTTGGGCAGCACGGCGTAGCGCAGCGTGGGCGGGGCCGGCGCGGTGTCGGGCAGCCACTCGCTGAGCAGCCATTCGCGGTC
>NZ_BAAGZM010000913.1:0-1231 GCF_054778495.1 Hymenobacter agri | reverse complement strand
CGCGGCGGGCAGCTCGGCAGCCGTGTAGAGCGGGCGGGTGGGGGGCACGCGCAGCCCATGCGCCTCCCCGAAAGCATGCAGGTTCAGCTTGTCGCGGGCTTCGAGCTGCGCCAGCGTGGGCAAAAACGTGGCGATGCCCAGCGCCCGCAGCGCGGCGTCGAGCTTAATGAAATTGAACAGCTCGGCGTCGAAATTGGGAATGAGCACCGCCACCTGTTCCTGCGCGTGGATGTAGCGCAGCCGCTCGAGCAGGGCGGCGGTGCCGGCCGTGGGGTAGGGCAGCTGGTACGTTTTATCGACCATATCCCGCAGGTAGATGCCCGGCTCCAGCGCCTCGTAGCTCAGCCCGATGATGCGCAGGTCGAAATCGGGGCTTTCGCGCAGGGCCCGAATAACGGCCACGCCCGGGCCCGGGCTGTCGGTGGCGTTGAGGCCGGTGACGGCTACGGTGAGGCGCGGCCGGGGGGCGGGTAGGGGCACGGGAATAAAATCAGGCTAGCAGGTTGAACTCGCGCAGCTGGGCCAGCAGGTCGTCCCAGTCTTTTTCGAGCTGGCCGGGGGCCACCTCGTAGCGGGCCAGAATATCGGCCTTGATGGCGGCCTCGGCCTGCCCGGCCCGTACGCGGGCCAGAATATCGGCCGCCAGCGGGTTGGCCGCGAAGGAGTCGCCGGTGGCCGGGTTGAACAGGAAGCCAGCCGCGCTGGTGGCAATGGTGGGTTTGAGCTTCATCAGAATCAGCCGAAAGGTAAAGCGGCGGCGCGGGGCGGGGCGGGGCTACGGAATCACCTCCACCCAGCCTTTGAAGCGGCGGCCATCGGTGTACGTCACCAGGTAATAATAGAGCCCGCCCACGCCCTGGCCGCCCCAGGCAAACCCCCGGTCCTCGGATTTAAACACCGGCTGACCCCAGCGCGAATAGATGACGATACCGGCAAATTTGCGGTCGCAGAAATCGAGCGGTAGGTCGGGCATGTAAAAGACATCGTTGATGCCATCGCGGTTGGGCGTGATGACGTTGGACGGCTTGAAGGGCTTGGGGTCGGGCACGGGGTCGACTACGAAGCGCACCACGCGCTCCTGCGGAAATGGCACGCACGGGCCGGTTTCGGCCAGCCTGAAGCGCACCAGCAGGCCATTGCCGCCGCCGGTAGTGGCCACTGCCCCGCAGTCGGGTTCCCAGGCAAACATGGCCGTGGCGCGGCCCGCACCGTTTTGCGCGGTAAAGCGCAT
>NZ_BAAGZM010000912.1:0-1237 GCF_054778495.1 Hymenobacter agri | reverse complement strand
CTGCACCCGGCCGATTCGGCCGGACGCGCCCGCTACGGCGGCTTCGCGCTCGTGCCGCTGGGCAACCGGGCGCTGGTGCTGAAAACGCCCTACCTGCGCCGCTCCTTCCAGAGCAACAAGGACGTGCTGCGCATTCTGCTCGACTATTTCCCCGGCACCATGTGGCTGGCACTGGCGGCCATGCTCATTGCCAGCGTAGGCGGCGTGACGCTGGGCGTAGCCGCCGCGCTGCGCCCACAGTCGTGGCTCGATAGGGTGCTGGTGAGCACGTCGGTGCTAGGCATTTCGGTGCCCTCGTTCGTGGCGGCCATTCTCATTGCCGTCACGTTCGGCTTCTACTGGAGCCACGCCACGGGCCTCAGCCTCACCGGGCAGCTGTACGAAACTGACCCCTTCACGGGCGAGCGACACCTGGTGCTGCGCAATTTGCTGCTGCCGGCTGTGGCGCTGGGCATCCGCCCACTGGCCATTATCACGCAACTCACCCGCTCGAGCATGCTCGACGTGCTGGCCCAGGATTACATCCGCACGGCCCGCGCCAAGGGGCTCAGCCGGGCCGCCACCGTACTGCATCACGCCCTGCGCAACGCCCTGAACCCGGTCGTCACGGCCGTGTCGGGCTGGCTGGCCTCGCTCATGGCCGGCGCGTTTTTCATCGAGTACATCTTCAACTGGAAGGGCTTGGGCACCGTCACGCTCCGCGCCGTCGAAAACCTCGACTTCCCGGTGGTGATGGGGGCCACGCTGTTCGTGGCCGCGCTGTTTGTGCTGATAAATATTGCGGTCGACGTGCTCTACGCCGTGCTCGACCCGCGGGTGAAGCTGGGGTAATCTTATGTTACTATTCTGTCATCCTGAGCTTGCGAAGGACCTTTTCACGTCTGAATAGATTGCAGTAATTCAACCGGCTGGGGCGTAGTAAAGCCCTTAGCAAGTTCAGGATGACAGACAACACAGAACGACCTTTCGCCCCTAGCGAACCGCTTCTGCCCACCGGCTCGGGCCACCTTAGCTTGGTGGGCCTGCCGGGCTCGGGCAAAACCACGCTGGGCCGGCAACTGGCCGCGCACTTCAACCGCCCGTTTCTCGACCTCGACCACGCCATTGAGGCCCGCACCGGACGCAGCGTGCGCGAAATATTTGCCAACGATGGCGAGGCCACTTTCCGCGAAATAGAAGCGGCTACGCTGCGGGCCGCGCTGGTGGCCGGCGGCCCGCCGCTGGTGCTGGCCACGGG
>NZ_BAAGZM010000911.1:0-1238 GCF_054778495.1 Hymenobacter agri | reverse complement strand
GGCCCGGCGGTGCGCCCCGCTGTAGCCGTTGAAGGCCGTTTCGGCCTCGGGCCAGGCGGCGAGGGCTTCGGCCAGCTCGTCGGGCAGGTCTACGTGGTCGGGGTTGGGGTCGGGCGTGATGCTCACTTCCAGCGCATCACCCAGCGCAATGCCCACGGCGGCGCACACGTCCTTATTCAGCATGAGGTAGCGTCCGCCACCTTCAAGCGGCAGCAGCCCCAGCCGCAGCGCGTGGCCGCGAATGGTGACGATGACGCGCTTCGCGGCCTTCCCGCCGAGATGTTCGAGTACGTCGGCCGGTACCACAATGGTTTGCGTGGGCATGAAGCTGGGGCCACCCGGCTCCAGCACGGCGCGGAAATGAAGGTGGATGAGCATGGGAAGATAATTGAACGTCATGCAGAGCGTAGCGAAGCATCTTTACCGCAATAGTAAATAATTACTGATGGTGGGCAAGATGCTTCGCGGTGCTCTGCATGACGTTTTGCTAGGAGTTCCGCACCTGCCCGGTGCCGCGCACCTGCCACTTGTAGCTCATCAGCTCTTCCAGGCCCATGGGGCCGCGGGCGTGCAGCTTCTGGGTGCTGATGCCGATTTCGGCCCCCAGCCCGAACTGCGCGCCGTCGGTGAAGGCAGTGGAGGCGTTGGCGTACACGGCGGCCGCATCCACGGCGTTGAGGAAGGCTTCGATGCTGGCCGCATCTTCCGAAATAATGGCTTCGCTGTGCTTCGAGCCAAACGCGGCGATGTGGTCAAGTGCTTCATCCAGCGAAGCCACGGTTTTCACGGCCATTTTCAGGGCCAGAAACTCGGTGCCGAAATGCTCATTGGTGGCGTGGGCCAGCAGCGCGGGCGGGTAGTGACCAGCCAGCGCGGCATGGGCCGGCGCATCGGCAAAGAGCTGTACCCCGGCGGCCGCCAGCGTGACCAGCAGCGCGGGCAGGTCAGCCAGGCGGCTTGCGTGAATGAGCAGGCAATCCAGTGCATTACACACGCTCACGCGGCGGGTTTTGGCGTTGGCGATGATGGCCGCGCCGCTGGCCAGGTCGCCGGTGGCGTCGAAAAAGGTGTGGACCACGCCCGCCCCGGTTTCGATGACGGGCACCCGCGCATTCTCGCGCACATAGTTGATAAGCCCCTGGCTTCCGCGCGGAATCACTACATCCACGAAGCCTACGGCCCGCAGTAGTGCCTCGGTGGCCGCCCGCTCAGGCGGCAGCAGCGTGGCCACGGCGGGC
>NZ_BAAGZM010000910.1:0-1241 GCF_054778495.1 Hymenobacter agri | reverse complement strand
CTCACGCGGGCCGCCGCGCAGGCCTGGCCGCCCACTAACTCCTCGGGGGCAAGCGGCCGGGCACCGGCCTGCGCCAATGCATATCCCGGAATCAGCAGCCAACAAAATGCGAGCGCAAAAGCTTGTTTCATATGGGGTCGTAAACCGTCAGGAAGGAGTAGCAAAGCCGTGCCGATGCCGTGGCTCAGCGGGGCAAAAGTAGCGCCCTCGCAGCGTTGCTCGCCGCGCGGGCTGCCGCTACTCTGCCAAACTGCCAGGCACCCGTATATTGCGGCATAATTCAGATTGAATGCGCTTTTTCCGATATCTGTGGTCGCCAGCCAGTTGGTCCAGCCGGGCGGCCGGGTTGGTGCTTAGCAGCTTGCTGGTGCTACTGCTGGCAAGTCCGGCCCGGGCCTCGCACATTGTGGGCGGCGAGCTGGAGCTAACGCACACCACGGGCACAGCGTATGTGCTCACGCTGAATCTGTATTACGACAACACTGCGCCCGACTTGGCTACGCTTATCATAGGCACTGCCACGGCCAGTATTTTTGACAAAGCCAGCAACAGCCGGATGCAGGATGTTGCCCTCGTTCTCACCAGCAATGCGTTGGTGAGCTATTCGAATCCGCTCTGCACCCGGTCTGCTTTCAGCACGCGCAAGCTGGTGTATAGCAAAGAAATTCAGCTGCCAGCCGGTACCTACAATGCCCCTCAGGGCTATTACGTGGCCGTGGAGCAATGCTGCCGCAACACTTCCATTGCCAACATCGTCGACCCCGGCAACGCGGCCGAAACCTTCTACCTCGAGTTTCCGGCCGTGGTGCGCAATGGCCAGCCCCTGTACGATTCCACGCCCCGCCTTTTTCCGGCGCTCTCCGAATATGCCTGCCTGAACGAGCCATTCGTGTTCGACTTCGGCGGCAGCGATGCCGACGGCGACTCACTGGTGTACGACCTCACCACGCCCCTCAACGGGCACGCTCGCATCAACTCGCCGCGGCCCACGCCGGCCCCTGCGCCCTACACCCCCGTGGTCTGGAACCAGGGGCTGAGTGCCACGGCTCCTTTTCCCGGCGCTCCTTCGCTGCGCATCGACCGCCGCACCGGCCGCCTGAGCGCGCGCGCCACCGACCTGGGCCTGTTCGTGTTTGGCGTGCGCTGCACGGAGTATCGGCGGGGCGAAAAAATTGGCGAGGTTCGCCGCGATTTTCAGCTGCTCGTGCTGAGCTGCCCGCCCAATGCCCGACCTGCAGTGG
>NZ_BAAGZM010000909.1:0-1244 GCF_054778495.1 Hymenobacter agri | reverse complement strand
GCCAGACGCTCGACCTGTACGCCGAGCGAATCCCGGAACGCGCCGTTCAGGTCTTCGGCCGTGATGAACACCGCGTTGCCGCGGCGGGCCAGCGCCAGCAGCGCCCGGCCGTCGAGCCCATCATTGCCAAACACATTGTTGATGAACAGGTAGTTGGCTCGCAGGCCCTCGCGCAGGGGCAGGGCGTCGTTGCTTAAGTCGTAATCATGAACGGTGACGGAGTCGGTGCCCATCGAATCAGCCATTTGCTCAGCTCGGCGCCTGAAACGGGCATCTTCCGGTGCCTCATCCGAGGAAATGCCGGTGAGCTGGTTGTAGGGCGGCAGGCGCACTACTTCGATGGAGTCGGTGCCGAGCAGGCGCGGCAGCTGGTCGAACAGCGCGTAGGTGCCGTAGGGAATTTTGTCGGTGTTGATGTAGGTGGGCGTCCAGTCGAGCGGCTTGGGGCGGTGCGATTCCACCACCACGTACACCCCAAACAGCAGGGCCAACCCCAGCATGTACAGCCGAAAAGTGGTAACGTAGCGCATCATTGGGCGGCGAGGGGGCTGGAGGAAACGGCGGCCCGCACGGCCCGCTGGGCCGCCCGCACGGGCTGGTACTGCGCGGCCGTGAGCAGCAGCTCGCCGTACCACACGTACTCGAACTGGCGCGTAGCCACCCGAAACGCTTCGCGCAGCGGCCCGGCCGGCAGCTCGTGCAGGTAGGCGTGGTTGGTTTTATTGGGTTCCCAAAGCAGCAGGCCCTGGTCGCTGAGGTGCTTGAGGGCTTCGAGGTAACCCAGGCGCACGGCCAGGCGGTAGTTGCCTGCCGCTTCGGCCTCGGCCAGCCGGGCCGGAAAATCGACGCCGTGAATGTCCTCGGTTAGCACGTCGTAATCGAGCCCGGCGCGACGGGCCGAGCGGCCGAAAGCGCCGGTCAAATCCACCTTCAGCAGCTTGAGCACGGCAAACACCAGCGCCGCCACAATGGCCGCGTACCAGCCGTATTTCCAAGTGAGGCGGCCGCCGGGGGTGCCCAGCAGGCGCTCCAGTAGCCGGCGCACCCAGTACCAGAACCGGTCCCAGAGGCCCAGGCTTTCGGGCGCGGGCTCCTCGTACCGGAAGTTGGAATCGTTCTGCAGCTCGCGCAGGCGGGCTTCGTCGGGCTGACGGGCGGGCAGGGGCGTGCCGCGGTCGGGGGGCAGCGGCCAAGCTTTGATGGTGGCGTCGGTAGTGATGGGCTCGGTGGGGCGGGCGGCCGGG
>NZ_BAAGZM010000908.1:0-1244 GCF_054778495.1 Hymenobacter agri | reverse complement strand
GCGCGCGGCGGCCGGGGCGGGCGCGGCCCCTCGCTACGGTCGAGGTTATAGTTGAAGTTGCTGTTGTCGCCATTGCGGCTGATAACCATCGCGCCATTGCCTGTCAGGGGGCGGCCGCTTTCAGCCTGCAGCTTCAGGTATTTGTCGCGCAGCTTGGCGGGCTGCTCCTTGCCATTCACCGTCAGGCTATTGGGCGTAAGGCGCAGCTGGAAGTTGTTGCGGTCCTGAATCAGGCCATCTTTCTGCAGCTGGTCCATCATGGCTTCGCTGCGCTGGCGGTCGCGGTCGGCACGCTCACGGTCGCGCTCGGCGCGTTGGCGGTCACGCTCGGCACGGTCGCGGTCGCGTCCTGCTTCAATGCGGTTGCGCTCGGCCTGCATGCGCTCCTGCGTCATGGCTCGCATTTCCTGCTGCGCATCGCGCATGCGCTCCTGCACCTCGCGCTGGTGTTCGCGCATCTCGCGTTCGTGCTCGCGCATGTCCTGCTCGTGTTCGCGCATCTGCTGTTCGTGCTCGCGCATGTCGGCGCCGCTGTCAAGTCCGCCATTGGTGCCCCGCCGCTCCGACGAAGCCGCCGCTTCGGCTTTCTTCAGTTGCGTCCGCACTTTCTCCAGCTCCTTGTTGATTTCCTTGCGCTGCCCGGCGCTCAGGCCCTTGGCCGCGGCGGCGGTGCGCAAGCCCCGCTCGGCCCCACGCAGGGCATCCAGGGTAGCGCGCTGCTCCGTCGGGTCATTCAGCCGCTTGAAGCGGTACACTCGTTTATCGCCGCTGTTCGCCCCAAAGTCATTGTCAATCCGCACATCATATTGCGGAAAATCGAAGCTGAAATTGTTGCGCTGCAGCTCGCGTTGCACCTGCCGTTCCACATCGCGCCGCACGTCGCGGTCCATTTGCCGGCGCACAGTGCGCTCTACTTCGCGGTGCACCAGCGGGTCAAATTCGCCGCCATCGGTGCGGAAGGAGAACGTGCGTACATCGGCCCCGCCAAACGGTGCCACCTGCACCACTTCCACCTGCTCGCCTTTGCCGGCTTTTTTCTTCTTGCCTTTGCCCACGGCGGCATCCACGTGCTGCCCGTTCACCACGAGGTCGGTGAGGCGGCCTTTCTTATCCTTGGTAATCACCACCGTACCCGGGTTGCCCGGGAATGGCGGCGGCGTCATCTCGCGGCCATTGATAATGACGCGGCGCTCCCGACGGCGGCCGGGCCGCGGGCCGTCCTCATCGTCGCGGGCGTCGCCCGC
>NZ_BAAGZM010000907.1:0-1248 GCF_054778495.1 Hymenobacter agri | reverse complement strand
GGCGCCCACGCCGGGCACGGTGGTGCTCACGTCGCGCCTGAGCCTGGCCCGCCCCGTGTACCCGGCCGCCCACTACGCCAGCCTGCGCGAGCTATACCGCCGAGCGCTCGAAAAGCAGGGCGAGCGGCTGGTGGTGCAGAAAAAAGCCGGCAGCTAACGCGCAAACAGCCAACCATTTTTTCCATCCGATATTTCCTTTCCCCTTTTATTCTACATGCATAAAACAATACCCTTCGCCGTCCTGCTGGGCGTTCTGCTGCCCGCTACCCGCGCGCTGGCCCAAAGCGCGCCCATCAAGTTTGGGCAGGTCGACCCCAAGGACCTCACGGCGGCGCCTTTCGTGGGCGACAGCGCGGCGGCGGCCGTGGTGCTGTGCGACTATGGCGCCACCCGCTTCGAGTTCATCAACAACCAGTTTCAGCTGGTATCGGAGCGCACTACCCGCATCAAAATCCTGAAAAAGGCCGGCTACGAGGCCGCCACCGTGAAAGTCCCCCTTTACCACCAGGGCGAAAACTCGGAGAAGATTTCGGGCCTGCGCGGCCTCACCACCAACCTGGTGGATGGCAAGGTGGCGAAGACCAAGCTCGACCTGAGCACCAGCGCCTTCAGCGAAGACGTGACGCCCCACGTGCGGGTGCGCAAGTTCACGCTGCCCGACGTGCGCGAGGGCTCGGTGATTGACTACACGTACACGGTCGTGTCGGACTTTTTCACCAACTTCCAGGACTGGACGTTTCAGGGCGAATACCCGGTGCGCTGGAGCGAATTCCGGGCCGACATTCCGGAGTATTTTCAGTACCGCAAGGCGCAGCAGGGCTACCACATGCTAGCCGTGCAAACCGAGGAAGACAATGCGGTGCAATTCAACATTCATATGGCGGGCAGCACCGTGGGCAGCGGGTTCAACACCACCCACGAGGCGGGCTCGAACGAAACGGTGACGGCGCGCCAAACCCGCTCGCGCTGGGTGATGAAAGATGTGCCGGCCTTTCGCGATGAGCCGTACATGACCACGGCGGCCGATTACGTCGACCGCCTCAATTTCCAGCTGGCGGGGGTGCGGTTTCCCGGGCAGCCCTACCAGCCCGTGGCCGGCACCTGGGCCAAAGTCGAGATGGAGCTGCTCAACGACGAAAACTTTGGCATGCAGCTCGACCGGGCCGGTTTTTTGAAAGACCAGCTGCAGCCGCTGGTCGCCCGCTACCCCAACGCGGCGGACCGCGCCGCCGCCGTGCGCGCGTTGGT
>NZ_BAAGZM010000906.1:0-1249 GCF_054778495.1 Hymenobacter agri | reverse complement strand
TGTCCTCGGCCACGGCTTCGCGCAGCTCGGCGCGCTGGGTGTAGCGTAGCACCGCGAAGGTGGCCGCGATGGCCACCGCCGCCGGCAGCGCGTAGCGCGGCAGCCACTCCAATAGCGGCGGCATGTGCGCGCCGTAAATCACGAGGTTGGCCGGGTTGGAGATGGGCAGCACGAACGAGGCCGCGTTGGCAATGAAAGCGCAGATGAACAGGTAGGGCAGCGGGTTTTTTACCTTCGCGGCCTTCACGGCGGCGGCCACGGCGGGCGTGAGTACCACGGCCGTGGCGTCATTCGACAAAAAAGCGGTAACCACCACGCCCACCAGATACACCAGCAGGAACAGCCGGCTGGCCGAACCCCGCGCCAGCCGCGTGGCGTGGGCCGCCAGCCAGTCGAACAGCTTTTCCTCGCGGGCCACCTCGGCCAGCAGCATCATGCCTGTCAGAAACAGATACACGTCGAGCCCCTTGGCCACGCCCGCCACGCCCTCGGCCGGCGTGAGGAGCTGCAACACGAGCAACAGCACGGCCCCGCCCACGGCCCACACAAACTCCGGGATTTTGAACGGCCGGCTAATAACCAAACCAATGGAAAGCGCGGAAATCAGCCAGATAAGAATAGTGCTTGTAGTCATTGAGGGAAAATCGACAGAAGTAGTGGTTGCAGCGGGCAGAGGTTCGGCCGGCTGAGCCCGACGGAAGTTCTCGCGACGGATTTGCGGGCTGGCCGGGCATTGGTTGCCCGCCCCGCTGGGCCGGAGGTGCGCTAGCCGTAGGAAGAAGGTGAAGCAGCCGACAAGCGGCCAAAAGCCGGGCCATAGCCGCGAAAGCTTTGCCCCGCCATGGCCCGGGTGCTTACGCCCGTCGGCCGGATAGGTTCAGCTTATCCGGGCTCGGACAGGAGCAATAACTGCTTCTGCATAAGTTCTTCACCCGGCCTTCATGTTGATTGGCCTGCACCGGCCCGTGGGCGCGGTGGTGCCATGGGCGCAAGGGCAAACGTGGCGCTGCTTGGAGGATGAGCTTCCGGCGGAGGGCCAGCCAAACGCAACGCGCTAAGCCGCAGCAATACCCTGCTACTGGCGAGCCGAAAAATAATTCGGCCCGGGGCATTCGCAATCACCGCCAGCGCACTACCTTACCGCTATGGAACACTGTTTACCTCGGTATCTTTCTATTTTTCGTATTGCTTTAGGTTTGTCGGTGCTGCTGGCCGCCGGCGCGGCGCGGGCGCAGGGCTCCGGCCCCGG
>NZ_BAAGZM010000905.1:0-1249 GCF_054778495.1 Hymenobacter agri | reverse complement strand
CGCCGCGCCGCAGGTGCATCGCGTGCAGCCGGGCGACACGCTGTTCAACATCTCACGGCGCTTCAACGTGAGCGTGCAGGTGCTGCGCGAGCTCAACCACCTGGCCTCCGATGAGGTGAAGCTGGGCCAGAAGCTGCTGGTGCCGCAGAGCTGAGCCCCGGCCGGCCAGGCGCTGGCCCGCATAGCCCGCGCAAAATATAGGGGTTCGCAATCAGCGGCTTGTGGGCGGTACGGGCACGGTTTGCCAATTGAGGGCGAAATTGCGGGGTAATCGGCCTGCATTTTGAAAGAGGCCGCAACTCAACCTTTCCGTTTGCGCTCAATGAGAGAGAAAATCGCCTCGCTGCTGCTGGCCGCCGGCCTGCTGGCATCCTGCTCGAAAAAGGAAGCCGAGCCCCAGCCCGCACCCGCGGCCCCGGCCCAGGCCGCCACCCTGAACGTCGTGTTCGACTTTTACGCCACGGGCAGCAGCGCCGCCCACACGCAGTCGCTGAGCCTGGTGCCGCAAAAGCCAGTTGCCCCGCAGTCCAGCGACCGCGTGCTCATCAAGCTGGAGTATGCCAACTCGGCGTTTTTTGTGGAAGACCAGCTGCTGCTCACGCTGCCCCTGAGCCGGCAGAAGCCCGGGTTGGTGGGCACCTACACGCTGGCATCGCAGCCCGATGCCAGCCGGGGCGAGGTGCTGGTGGCCTACACCCGGCCCACCAGCAGCAGCTCCAACCTGTACTCCAACGTGTACGACAGCAACCGCAACCAGCTGGAAGGCAGCCTGACCATCAGTGCCTACGATGCCGGCCGGCGGCTTATCAGCGGTTCCTACACAGTGAAGGCCGTAAACGCGAAATCACCCTTCAGCTTCCGGTCTTACGGTGCGGCCGATTCCCGGCCCGACGGCGACCTGCGCCTGACGGGTACCTTCACCGAGCTGCCCATGCAGTAGCCGGGCAGCTCAATGCGGTAGCTCCTCCTTGCAACTGTATATGAACAAGCCTACTCCGCTGCTGCTACTGGCCGTTCTATTGGCGGCCTGCTCGAAAAAAGACGCCGACCCGCAGCCCGCGCCCGTGCCGGCCGTGCAGGCCAGCCTCACCCGCGCTTTTACGTACCCGGCCAGCTCCAGCCTCGATACCGAGCTGACGTACACGCAGAAAACCCTGCACATCGGCGGGCGGCTGGATGCGGCCGGCCTGGTGCTGGGCTTCGACGCGCCCGAGGGCAGCGACAACATCAGCTTCACGATTCCGGCCGC
>NZ_BAAGZM010000904.1:0-1252 GCF_054778495.1 Hymenobacter agri | reverse complement strand
GGCGGCCGGCACCGAGCGGACGATGCCGCTAGCGGGGCTGGCCGCCGGGGTGTACACTCTGCGCCTGCAAACGGCGGCGGGCCTCATCACCAAGCGCCTGGTGGTGGAATAACTGGTGCTGCAGCTGCGACCCTGCCCGCCCGGCAGTGCTTTGCCCGGCTGAGTTGGGGCAGGCTGAACCGATTATCTCGGGGCGGCCTGCGCTGGCTCAGCCGGGCAATGCTGTATCAGCTCTGTTTAACGACCGTTTTTCGCAATGAAAACAACTTGTAACGCCACTGGCCAAACCCTGCTTCGGGTGGGCACGCTGGCCCTGTTGACCGCAAGCGTGGCCCGGGCCCAACAATCCCGGGCCACCGACCAGCTCACGTTCGGCAACGCGGCTTCGGAGAAAAACCACCAGCTTACGGCCGAAAAAAGCCAGGTCATCGTCGGGGGCCTGCGTGAACCGGCCCGCACGCTGCTGCCGCTGGCCACGCCCACCTGGCAGGGCGGCAAGCTGACCTGCCGAATGGCGGTCGACCCGGCGGCCCAGAACTACGTCACGCTCCGCCTGTGGGGCTCCGACGTGAACCACAACCGCTTGGTGTTGCTCTGCGACGGCATGCAGGTGGGCTACCGCCACCTCGGCGATATCGACCTGCTGGACCTGGGCAGCGACGCCCCGCTCACCCAGGGGCGCTTTTACTACACCACCCTGCCGCTGCCGCGGCAAAGCACCAAGGGCAAGAAGAGCGTCCGGCTCACGCTGCAAAGCAACGGCCCCATCTGGGCCTACGGCCAAACCTGGGAAGCCTACCAAAAGCCCATGACGGAGCCCACCCGGGGCCTGTACGGCCTTTACACTCACCCCGAAGGCTTTATGCCGATTCCGGCCAGTGAAAAGCAGGGCACCGCGCCCCCGCCGGTCACGCGCCCGGGCCCCGGGCCGGAGGTGCTGGTGGCCCTTGAGCAGCGCGTGAACAAGGAACTGAGCGGACTGCTCAGGGCGGAAAAGCCGCTGAGCCAGGTGCAGCTGCAACTGCTGGCTAAGGCCTACGAAGTGGCGTGGTCGGTGGCGTACCACAACCCGGCCGTAGTGCCGCAGGTGCAGCGCGGACTGGATAATCTGTGCCAGGCCTACCGGCAGAATCCCCGTCTGGCAGAGTCTGACCCCGCAACGTACAACCCCGAGTGGTTTGGGCTGGGCATCTGCGGGCAGGTGATGGCCCTGCTGCACGAGCCGCTGCGGGCCGGGCTCGACCTGCCCCTG
>NZ_BAAGZM010000903.1:0-1257 GCF_054778495.1 Hymenobacter agri | reverse complement strand
GCGGCTCGGTGCTGGGCTACGGCGCGGTGTACGCGGGCCTGGCCACCTCGTGGTACACCGGCGCCCGGGTACCGCTGCACTGGTTCAACGACCTGCCCGAGTGGCAGCAGCTCGACAAGTGCGGGCATTTCTGGGGGGCGTTTCAGGAAAGCCGGGGCGCGGTGGACATGCTGCGCTGGGCCGGGCTGCCCGAGAAAAAAGCCATTTGGTACGGCTCATTCGTGGGGTTTGCCCTGCAAAGCCCCATCGAATACTTCGACGGGCAGGACCCCGAATACGGTGCCTCGGCCACCGACCTGGCGGCCAACTTCTTGGGCTCGGCCGGGCTGCTGGCCCAGCAGCTGGCCTGGCACGAGGTGCGCATCATGCCCAAATGGTCGTTTCACCTCACCAGCTACGCCGCCATGCGCCCCAACGTGCTGGGCCGCACCGTGCCCGAGCGCCTGCTGAAGGACTACAACGGCCAGACCTACTGGCTGTGCACCGACGTGGGCGCCTTTCTGAAGCCCGGCAACCGCTGGCCGCGCTGGCTGCAGCCGGCCCTGGGCTACGGCGGCCAGGACATGGTGTATAACGACGACGGCACCAACGCCGCCAAGGGCCTGAATCCCTACCGGCAGTTCTACCTGTCGGTCGACGTGGATTTGCGCCGCATTCCGACCCGCAGCCCGGTGCTGAAAAAGGTGCTCTACGCCCTCAGCATCTTCCACCTGCCCGCCCCGGCCCTGGAGTACAACCCGCGCAACGGCTTCGGCTTCCACGGCCTCTACATGTAGCGCTGACTTCCTGGTGGCGTAGCCCGCGCCGTCAAGGCGGCTTTTTCGACTATCTGCAACGCACACAACCGCATTGGCGTGCCGGCCCGACTGGCCGCCGTACTTTTGACGAATCCGTCCGGGTCGGGCGCGGGTTCCGTATTTCCCGGAGAACCGCGCCCCCGGCGCAAATTTGTAGCATTATGAACGTAGGAGACAGAGTCCGGCTATTGACCGGCACCGAAGAAGGCATCGTAACCCGCCTGCTCGACAGCGAGCTGGTGGAAGTTGCCATCGATAACGACTTTACCATTCCCGTACTGCGGCGCGAGGTGGTGGTGGTGGCCCAGGAAGAAGGCAAGAACTTCGACCGCGCCGCCGTAGACTATGGCCCCGGCCAGCAGCCCGGCCGCAACGCCAACGCCAGCAAGAAGGACAACAGCAAGCGCCCCCAGCACCAGCCCGCCGCCCCCAAGCCAGCGCAGCCCTCGCTGCAGGAAGC
>NZ_BAAGZM010000902.1:0-1266 GCF_054778495.1 Hymenobacter agri | reverse complement strand
GCTACCTGGCCTACGCCCTGCTGGTGCCGTAGGCGGAGTATCCAAGAAGTGCCGGATAAACAGAACGTCATGCTTCTACCCAAACACCGGCACCACGCGGCCTTCCTCTACCTTGAGCTTGGCATCGTACTTATTACCGGTTTTGGCGGAAATGAAACCGCGGATGACGCCGGTTTCACCCTTGCGCAGCAGCTGCTTAAGCTGGGTTTCGGTGAGTTCCTTGCCGCCCCACTCAAACGCCACCCGAAACTGGCAGTCTTCGCGGAAGCGCGAACATCCGTAGGCCGCTTTGCCCTTGAGCATGGTGCCGAGCTTGCACACCGGGCACGGAATGAGGCCCGAGTCGGGGGCGGCCCCGGGCTTGGGCTCCGCCACTTGCAGCAGGATGGGCTGGAAGCTGGTATCGAGCCCGATAGCGGCGTCAAACTTCTGGCCCTCGGCGCCCACAAAGCCTTTCATGACAGGCGTGCGGCCTTTGGCCAGCAGGGCTTTCACCTGCGGGTCGCTCAGTTTTTTGCCGTGCACTTCGGCCGATAGCCGGAAGGTACATCCCTCGCGGAAGCGCACGCAGCCGAAAGCCGTTTTGCCGCGCACCACGTGGCCGGTTTTGCAGGCCGGGCAGTAGCCCAGGCCGTTGGCGCCGGGCAACGTGGCCGGGCCACCGGGCTTGGCGGGGCGACTGCCGGTCATACCGGCCGGCACTTTGCTACTTGCGCCGCCGTTTTGAGCGGCCTGCACCGCCAGCTCGGCGCTGCCCGACGTCACCATCCGGCCGCGGCCGTCGTTTTTCACTTCGGCCACCATTTCGCGCACCAGGGCCGAGAGCTCGCCTAGGAAGTCTTCCGACGACAGCTCGCCGCGCTCAATCTGGCGCAGCTTGTGCTCCCACTGGCCGGTGAGCTCGGCCGATTTGAGGGTGGGGTTGCGGATGAGGCCGATGAGCTCGACGCCGGTGGGCGTGGGCACGATGCGCTTCTTTTCGCGGCGAATATAGTTGCGCTTGAACAGCGTTTCGATGATGGCGGCGCGGGTGCTGGGGCGGCCGATGCCGTTTTCCTTCATGGCCTGGCGCAGCTCCTCGTCGTCGATGTTGCGGCCGGCCGTTTCCATGCCGCGCAGCAGCGTAGCCTCGGTGTAGTCTTTGGGCGGCTGGGTCATCTTGCTTTCCAGGCGCGGGTCGTGCGGGCCGCTTTCGCCCTTCACGAAACTGGGCAGCACGGCGCTCACGGCGTCGTCGTCGCCCTCGGCGGGCACGCCGGTGGCGCC
>NZ_BAAGZM010000901.1:1325-1783 GCF_054778495.1 Hymenobacter agri | reverse complement strand
CCGCCACTGCCGCCACTACGGCCCCACCCGCAGCCGCCGCCGCGCCCGCCGATGCCATGTTCGTGAAAAACGAGCACCGCCTGCAGCGCGTGGCCTTCGGTGATATTCTGTATGTTGAAGGCATGAAGGAATACCTGATGCTGCACACCACCACGGGCAACATCCTCACGCTGCAATCTTTCCGGCGCGTCGAGGAAGTGCTGCCGGCCGAGCGGTTTGCGCGCATCCACAAGTCGTTTCTGGTGGCGCTCAGCCGCATCGAGCACGTCGAGCGCGGCAAGGTGCAGGTGGCGGGCCGCCTGCTGCCCGTGGGCGATACCTACCGCGACGCCTTCGCCGAGCTCATCCGGGCGCACCAGCAGCTGTAACGCCAAAGCCCCGGCGCGGAGCAGCGCCGGGGCTTTGGCGTTAATCGTCTGTCATCCTGAGCGCAGCGAAGGACCTTATCACGTCAGGAC
>NZ_BAAGZM010000901.1:0-1266 GCF_054778495.1 Hymenobacter agri | reverse complement strand
ATAAGGTCCTTCGCTGCGCTCAGGATGACAGACGACTATCAGGCTTCAATGCCTACTTCGCCGCCAGCTTGCTGGCAATCTCGGCCGTGTGGCGGCCCTGGAAGCGGGCACCTTCGAGCTCATTGGCGCTAGGCTGGCGCTCGCCCTGGCCGCCGGCCACGGTGCTGGCGCCGTAGGGCGTGCCGCCCGTTACTTCCTCGTGGCCCATCTGGCCCTGCCAGGCGTAGGGCAGGCCCACCACCACAAAGCCGTGGTGGAACAGCTCGGTGTGGAAGCTGCGGATGGTGGTTTCTTGGCCGCCGTGCTGGGTGGCGGTGCTCACGAACACGCCGCCCACTTTGCCCACCAGCGCGCCCTTGGCCCACAGGCCGCCGGTGCTGTCCATAAATGCCTGCATCTGGCCGCAGAGGTTGCCGTAGCGCGTGGGCGTGCCGAAGATGATGGCGTCGTACTGCGTCAGCTCATCGGGCGTGGCCACGGGCACGTGGGCAAAGGCCTGCTGCGCGCCGGTGGCGCCGGTCTGGTCGAGAATGGCCTGGGGCAGCGTTTCGGGCACGCGCTTCACCACTACCTCGTTGCCAGCGATTTCGCGGGCGCCTTCGGCCACGGCCTCGGCCATTTTCCAGATGTGGCCATACGTAGAGTAAAATAGAACGAGCGTCTTCATGCGGAGTGGGGAAAAGTTGATGTGAAAGAGTGAAACAGGGAGAAAACAGGTAGTACGCACGCGGCCGCAAAAAGCTGGGCGACGGGTTGCGGCAGTTGGCCGATTTCGAGCGCCCGGCCGGCAGCGCCCGGCATTATCTTGCGGCATGAAGGAGGCTTTGGCGGAGTTTTGGCGCGGGGTCGCTACGATAATTGCGTGGGCTTGCAACCATTTGGCCCGGGTGGGCATCCCCCTTCCGTCGGCCGTCCACGGGCCGGCGGCTTACGCTACCATCCTGCCTTCCTATGCTGCAAAATTTCCTCCTTTCGACTACTTCTTCCCTGGCTGGCACGGGCACCAGCCTGCAAGCGTGAGCACGGCCACCTGGTTTGCGTTCGGGGCCGACGATGTGCTGCCCGACCAGCCCGCCGCCGTGCCGCGCCTGACGGCCAGCCGCTCGTCGGCCCTCACCAGCCCGCCCACCGAGGCCGAGCTGATTGACGGCTGCCTGCGCGGCCGCCAGCTGGCCCAGAAGCTGCTCTACGACAAGTTTGCCGGCAAAATGATGGCCGTGTGCCTGCGCTACGCCCAAACCACGTTCGAGGCCGAAGACGTGCTGC
>NZ_BAAGZM010000900.1:0-1267 GCF_054778495.1 Hymenobacter agri | reverse complement strand
CGCTGGCAGGCCGCTACGGCCACGCGCCCGGTTTCATCCAGCGCGCCCAGCACCACGCCCGCGCAGCCCAGCGCCCGGCAGTGGCGAATGTCGGCTTCCATCAGGGCCAGCTCCTGCGCATCGTAGTAAAAATTGCCCGGCCGCGGCCGAATGAGCACGAACACGGGGATGCTGAGCTGGGCCAGCACCCGCTCCAGCGTGCCGTGCGAGGGCGTGATGCCACCCTGCTCCAGGCTCTGGCAGAGCTCCACCCGGTGGGCCCCGCCAGCCTGCGCCGCCAGGGCCGACTGCACCGAACCGGCACAGATTTCGAGCACGGGCGTCCTCATGTCAGCAGGTAGCCGGCCTGAATGAGCTGCTGCTGGTTCTGGGCATCGCACACGGCGTAGCTGAAGCCCTTTTGCAGGGCAAACGCCCCGTGCTGGCCCTGCGCGTTAATGGCAATAAAGCACACCTGAATTTCCCTGGCCTTGTCGCCTTTGATGCGGGCCACCCGCTCCACGGCGGCTTTGCAGGCCGCCGTGGGGCTCATCCCCTGGCGCATGAATTCCACCACCGTGTGCGAGCCCGCAATGCGGATAATGTCTTCGCCCTGGCCGGTGGCGGCGGCGGCACCCACGGCATTATCCACGAACAGGCCCGAGCCAATCAGGGGCGAGTCGCCGAGGCGGCCGCGCATCTTGAAGCCCATGCCGCTGGTGGTGCAGCTGCCGCTGAGGCGGCCCTGGGCGTCCTGGGCCAGCATGGCAATGGTATCGTGGTTGTTGGGGCCGCCGCCCACTGGTCCGGTTTTGCGGCTGCCCGAGTTTTCGATGTTCACGACTGGCTTGTACTGGCTGGTTTTTAGCCACTCCTTATAGGCCTTTTCGGCGTCGGGGCTCAGCTTCTGGGGTTCGAGCGGGAAGCCCTGGGCCACGGCAAACTGCTGGGCACCTTCGCCCACCAGCATCACGTGCGGGGTGCGCTCCATGATGCGCCGGGCCACGCTGATGGGATGCTTGATGCGCTCCAGCGCCGCCACGCTGCCGCAGTTGAACTGGTCGTCCATGATGCAGGCGTCGAGCGTCACGATGCCTTCGCGGTCGGGGTTGCCGCCCAGGCCCACGCAGCAGTTCTGCGAGTCTTCCGTCACCATCACGCCGGCTTCCACGGCATCGAGGGCGCGGCCGTTTTTGCTCAGCACCTTCCAGGCGCCCAAGTTGGCCGCCAGGCCGGTGTCCCAGGTCGAAATCACGAGGGGCTTGCCGGCCGCCGGGGCTGCGGGCAG
>NZ_BAAGZM010000899.1:0-1267 GCF_054778495.1 Hymenobacter agri | reverse complement strand
CCGGCAGGCCGCGCTGGCCAAAACCCAGGCCCGCGCCGCCCACCTGGCCAGTCGCGCTAGTTCGGCCAACAGCGGCATTGGCAGCAACCTGCCCGGCAGCGGACTGATTCCGGCCGGGGGCAATGCGGCCGCGACTGACGTAACCAACTTCGACCCCACTGCCACCGCCGCGGCTGGCCAGTGGTATTTCGACAATCCCACGCTGCTGGGTACGGCGCGGGCTGAATTTATCCGGAAATGGGGCAACCGGCAGCTGCAGGACAACTGGCGTACCAACCGGCAAACGGCCTCGTCGCCCAATACCGTGGCGGGCGGGGGTGCCCCGCTGACGACCACCGGCAACTCCACCACAGCCGTGAACGGCACGCAAGCCGACTCGGCCGGCCAAGTGGCTGCGGCCAGCCCCACGGCGGCCCGCGACAAAATTGTGGCGCAGTACCGGTCAGCCATTCCCACCGACCCGGGCCAACTGGCCTCCTCGAACCGGCAGGTTGAAGCAGCTTTGTACGAACTGGGCGGAATCTATAAAGAGCAGTTGAAAGAGCGGGAAAAGGGCTTCGAAACCTACGAGCAGCAGGTAACCCGCTACGAGCGCGGCGAACACGCGCCGGATGCTTACTACCTGCTTTACCTCTACTACAAAGACAAGCCCGACGCGGCCAAGATGGCGCAGTACGCGGCGGCATTGCAGCGCGAGTTTCCGAAGTCGATTTATGCCAAATTGATTGCTGACCCGCTGTACCGCGAACACGAGCTGGCCCTGCACAACGCCGTGGCCAGCCGCGTCGACTCAGCCTTTACGTTCTACGTGGACCAGGAATTCCGTAAAGCAGGCGCGGTGTTGGCACGCACCGAAAAACAGTACCCGAAAAGCGACCTGAACGACCGGGTGGCTTACTTGAAGGTGCTGCTGCTGGCCCGCACCCAGCCGCCGCTTACGGCCAAGGCATCGGTGGAGCAATTCATCAAAGCCTACCCCGACAGCCCGCTGCAGCCGCAGGCGAAGGCCTTAGCGGCTTCTTACGGCAAGCAGGAAAGCGGCACGCTGGCCGGAGCATTGGCCTCGACGGAGAAGCCGGTGATTTCGCAGTTCCGTCCCGGCGAGGTGAACAACCGCATTCGCATTTTCTACAAGGCCGATGAGACGCCGGCCAAGGCCCTCGGGCCTACGCCTACCGGCGAGGCCCCAAAGCCTGCGCCCGCCCCCGAAGGCAAAGCCCCGGCCACTAAGCCAGCCGATACCACGCCCAACGGCTCGGCGGGGCCG
>NZ_BAAGZM010000898.1:0-1270 GCF_054778495.1 Hymenobacter agri | reverse complement strand
TGGCCTACGCGGGCAACCCGTTTGCCGGGCCGGCCGATGCGGCGGCGCTGGCCCGCCACCCCATTCAAACCATCGATTGGGCCGACTTGCAGCTGGAGCAGCAGCTGGGCGAAGGCGCGTCGGGCGTGATTTACCGTGCCCACCGTGCCCACGCCGCTCCGGCCGAGGTGGCAGTGAAGCTATTCAAAGGTGCGGTAACAAGCGACGGGCTGCCGCACAGTGAGATGGCCGCCTGCATCAGCGCCGGCCCGCACCCCAACCTGATTGCCGTGCGGGGCAAAATTGCCCAACATCCGGCGGGAGCCGAAGGGTTGGTGCTGGAGCTGATTGACCCGGCCTTCGGCAACCTGGCCGGCCCGCCCAGCCTGGCCACCTGCACCCGCGACGTGTACGCCGCCAGCACCGAATTTCGCCTGGAAACGGCCCTGCGCATTGCCACCGGCATTGCCAGCGCCGCCGCGCACCTGCATACGCAAGGCATCCTACACGGCGACTTATACGCCCACAACATTCTCAACACGCCAGCGGGCGATGCCCTGCTGGGCGACTTCGGGGCCGCGTGCTTTTTCGATGCCCAAGACATTGACACCGCCAAGCGCTTGCAGCAACTGGAAGTCCGCGCCTTTGGCTGCCTGCTTGAAGAGTTGCTGACGCACTGCCCCGAAGCCGACGAAGCGCCCGCCGCCAGTGCCGCGCTCTGGAACTTGCAGCGACGCTGCGTGCAGCCGGAGGTGGCGGCCCGGCCGCTGTTTGGTGAGATTACGCGAGAATTGGCGGAGTTGTAGAGACGCAATATTTTGCGTTTCGTCGGCCGCGCATTTTGGGTTCCGTTTATTAATAACTACCCGCGAGTCGTTCAACGACGAGACGCAAAATATTGCGTCTCTACTCCTCCAGTCGCTGATAGCGGATGCGCGGCACCTGGCTGGTGGTATCGATGTAGAACGCGAAGCCACTGCCAGCGCTTTGCAGCTCCACCCGCGCCTCATGGCGGCGCTGCGGCGGCGCGAAGCGCGTCATGGCTGCGAAGCGCACCTCGGAGGTACGGGCGGGTGCGGCGGCCGGCACCAAGCGCAGGCCACGCTGCTCATCGAGCAGGTAGTGTACGCCCGCCACGTAGGCCCGCGGAATGGTGAAACCCAGCTCCTCGTAAAAGCCCGCGTAGCGAAAGCGGCTGAGCACCCGGCCCGTGCCGATGTGGCGCACCTGCGCATTGGGCGCCAGCTGCTGCTGCCGGGTGGGCGTGCGGCCGTAAGTTTCGGGCTCGCCG
>NZ_BAAGZM010000897.1:0-1270 GCF_054778495.1 Hymenobacter agri | reverse complement strand
GCAGGAGTTGGGCCGCGTGCTGCTCAACCTAGGCACCAATGCCTGCTACGCCGTGCACCAGCGCGCGCAGCAGGCCGGCCCCGGCTACGTGCCCGAAATAACGGTGGCCACCCGCGCCCGGCCCGGAAGTGTCGAGATTCGGGTGCGCGATAATGGCACCGGCATGCCGGCCCACGTGCGCGAACGGGTTTTTGAACCGTTCTTTACCACCAAACCGGCCGGCGAGGGCACGGGCCTGGGCCTGAGCCTGAGCCACGACATCATCACGAAAGGCCACGGTGGCACGCTCTCCGTTTCTGGCGAAGAGGGCGCTGGCACCGAGTTTCTGATTGTTCTTCCCACTTAGCTTCCCTGTTGCGTTGCGCCTGCTACGCTGCCTTACCGCCCTCGCCCACCGTGCCTTCTCTCTCGGAGGTGTGCTGGGATGGCTGCGCCCGGCCAGTTTGCTGTTGCTGCTAATTCTTGGCCTGGCGCCGGCGCTACGGGCCCAAACTGCCGAAGCCGACAGCCTGCGGCGGGCGTTGCAGGCCCGCCCCCGGCCCGATACCGCCCGTGTCAATACGCTCAACGCCCTGGCCCTGGCCCTACGCAACAATAAGCTCGACGAGTCGGCCGGCTTGTTTCGGCAGGCGCAGCTGCTGGCCGAGACGCTGCGTTACCCGCAGGGCCTGGCCGAGGCCTTGCTCGGGCAGGCGTTCTACTACCGGCATCGCAGCGAATACGGGCTGGCCGAGCGCCTGTCGGAGCAGGCCCGTCGCAACTTTGCGCAGGCCGATGACCGTCTGGGCCAGACGCGCTGCCTCTACAACCTGGCCTGCGTATATTCCGACCAGGGGCGCTACGTGCAGTCGCTGCGCAGCAACCTGCGCGGCCTGGCCCTGGCCGAGGCCATGCGCAACCGCAAGTGGATGGCCTTCCTCAACACCCAGCTGGGCATCACGAGCACCTACTTGGGCGAGTACGCGCGCGCCGAGAGCTACCTGAAGCGGGGATTGCAGCTGGCCCAGGCCTCCGGCGACCTCACCAGCGTGGGCCACGCCTACGCAGGCCTCGGCGACCTCTACCGCAAGCAGGGCCGGTGGCGCGAGGCCGAAGCCAGCTTCGCGCAGGACGAGCATATTTTTGAAAACCTGGGCTTCGAGTCCGGGCGCATCTTCGAAGAAATTAACCTGGGCGATGTGGCAGAGCGCCAGCAGCACTACGCCCAAGCGTTGGCCTACGCGCGCAGTAGCCTGCGCCGGGCGAGCCGCCTGGGCATCGCGGGCGAAAC
>NZ_BAAGZM010000896.1:0-1272 GCF_054778495.1 Hymenobacter agri | reverse complement strand
CACGCGAGGTAGCCCGCGCCGTGCCCGAAGCCCGGGCGGGCGAGGCCTAGCCCCGGGCCCGCTGCTCTTCGTTTGCCATCTCTCACCACCGGTCGTTTCTTTCTCTGTTTCTGTTTCCGATGCCTGACTTTTCGCGTACCGCACCCATGCAGCGCTGGGTGGTGCCCGCTTTTTTCGGGGCTATTTTGGTATTGGGCTTGTTGCTTGTGGGTACTTACGGGCTGTCGCTCGACGAAAACCAGCAGCGCGATACGGGCATGATTAGCCTCAAGCACGTGGGGCAGCTTGTGGCCCCGGTGTGGGTGGCCAACGACGACGATTTCACCCGCTACAACACTCCACTCGACCAATATTTCGACCGCGACTACGGCGTGGCTTTTGAGGTGCCGGTGTGCCTGAGCGAGCGCCTGCTGCGCATCGAGGACGGCGGCGACAAGTTTCGCTTTCGGCACCTGTGCACTTTTCTGGTATGCTTCGGGGGGCTGATAGCCATGTTCCAACTGGCGCGCCGGCGCTTTGCCGACTGGCGACTGGGGCTGCTGGCCACCGTGTGGCTGCTGCTCTCGCCCCGCATGTTTGCCGACTCGTTCTACAACTGCAAGGACGCCGTGTTCATGGCCGTGTTTCTCATTGCCACCAACACGGGCGTGCGGCTGGTGCTGCGGCCCACGGCCGGGCGGCTGTTCTGGCACGCGCTGGCCTGCGCCATCACCATCGACGTGCGCATTATGGGCATTCTGCTGCCCATGGCTACCGTGGGGCTGCTGCTGTGGCGCGTGGTGCGCGGCGAGATAAGCTGGGGCCGCTGGGCCGGCACCACCGGGGCCTACCTGGTGCTGCTGGCTGCACTGGTGGTGGCGTTCTGGCCGTTTCTGTGGCCGGCCCCGCTCACCAACTTTCTGGAAGCGTTCGAGCACATGAAAACCTTCCGCTGGGACGGGGTGATGATGTACCGCGGCGAGTTCGTGCGGTCGACCGACCTGCCCTGGCACTACGCCCCGGTCTGGATTGGCATTACCACGCCGCTGCTCTACGTGGCAGCGGGGCTGCTGGGCATTGGCCTAGTGCTGCGCCAGCTGGGGCAGCAGAAATGGCGCCTGTGGCGCGATGAGGGCGGCTTGCAGGACCTGCTGTTTCTGGCGCTGTTTCTGGGCCCGCTGGTGGCCGTGATTGCGCTGCACTCGGTGCTGTACGACGGCTGGCGGCAGCTGTACTTCGTGTACCCGGCGCTGCTGCTGCTGGGCCTGCGTGGCTGGGTGGCCGCGGCCCGGT
>NZ_BAAGZM010000895.1:0-1274 GCF_054778495.1 Hymenobacter agri | reverse complement strand
CGGGCATCATCGCCGCCGACCGGGCCAACGGCCTCGGCGGGCGCGGCGTGGCCGAGCAGGTGCGCATTCTGAGCGTACGGGCCGTGACGTTAGGCGACGAGCGGGATAAGGACGTGGCCAACGCCATTCGCTACGCCGTGGATAATGGCGCGAGCATTATCAGCATGAGCTTCGGCAAGTATTTTTCGCCCGACAAAGCCGTGGTGGATGCGGCCATGCGCTACGCCAATGCCAAAGGCGTGCTGCTGGTGCACGGTGCCGGCAACGACCACCTCAACTACGATTCTATGCCGGCATTCCCTTCCACCCGTTTCCTCAACGGCCAAACTATTCCGAACCTGATAACGGTGGGCGCCAGCGCCCGTACCAACGACGAACACCTGGTCGCTGATTTCTCCAATTACGGCTCAAACACTGTGGATGTGTTCGCGCCCGGCGTCGACATCGTTTCGACTTACCCCAACAACCAGTACCACGCCGGCAGCGGCACCAGCATGGCCGCGCCCGTGGTGGCCGGAATTGCAGCCGTGCTCAAGGTCAATTTCCCATATCTCACGCCCGCCGACCTCAAGCGCATCATCTTGGCTTCGGCCGCGCCCGTGCACACGCAGGTGCGCCGGCCGGGCACCAAGCAGCTGGTCGATTTCGCCACGCTCTCGCGCACGGGCGGCATCGTCAATCTGTACGAGGCCGTGCGGCTGGCCAGCCGGGAACCGGCGGTGAAACCGGCGGCCAGACCAGCCGCTAAACCAGCTCGGCGGTAGCTGGGCAGCGAACCCGATATTTTTGCGGGCATGATGGGCGCGAACGTTACAAGGAAAAGAGTATTACGCTGGGCCGGCGGCGCGCTGGGACTGCTCCTGCTGGCGGCTTTTGGCTTCCTGGCATTTGTGCAGGTGCGCGGGCTGCCCACCTATGCCCCGCCTCGCCCGGCGGGGGTGGCCATTGTAGCCACGCCGGCCCGGCTGGCGCTGGGCGAAAAGCTCACGCTGTCGATTTGCGCCGACTGCCACCTCAACCGCAGCACCAACCGCTACAGCGGCCACCGCCTGGCCGACCTCACGCCCGACTTCGGCACCATCTACACCGCCAATATCACTCAGGACCCGCGGCACGGCATCGGCCGCTGGACCGACCAGCAGCTGATGGGCCTGTTGCGCACCGGCGTGGGGCCCGACGGCCGCCTGCGCCTCATCATGCCCAACTACGCCCGCATGAGCGACGAAGACGTGGCCAGCATCGTGGCCTTTCTGCGCTCGGCCAGCCCGCAGGTG
>NZ_BAAGZM010000894.1:0-1274 GCF_054778495.1 Hymenobacter agri | reverse complement strand
GCTCGTCGGGCGGCAGGTCGTCGCCCTGGGCCAGACGGGCCAGCTGGGCGGGCGTGAGGCCGGCGGGTAGCTTTTCCTTGAGCAGGTTGGCGCGGCGCGGCTGCTCCTCAAACAGGTAGCCGGCGCAGGGCACGCGGTGGCGCATAGGCAGCGAGTGCACGCGCAAAGCGGCATCCTCATATACCAAAGCGTGCGCCTCAGTATCGACCACCGTAAATTCCATCTGAAACCCGATTTGCACGCCCGACACGCGGCTTTGCGTCACGAGTACCTCGTCGAGGCCGGGCGGGCCGATGATGTGCAGCGGCTGGGTGCGGCCCTGCAGGTGCATGGTGCCCAGCAAGCCAAACAGGCCAAAATAATGGTCGCCGTGCAGGTGCGAGATGAAAATAGCGCGCAATTGCGCCGGGCGCACCCGGTACTCCAGCATCTGCCACTGCGTGCCTTCGCCGCAGTCAATCAGGTAGTGGTGGGCACCCACCGTGAGCACCTGCGCCGTGGGGTGGCGCCCGGCGGTAGGCGTGGCCGAGGCCGACCCGAGAATCTTCAGCTCGAACGTCAAATTTAGCTGTTAGCCGCTAGCGGTTAGCTGTTAGCTTTTTTTAAGTTGAAGGATGAGCGCACTGGGGCGGCCCGGCAGAAAAATAGAAATTGGCTGCCAGCTGTCGCGCTCCCCGAAGAAGGCTAACAGCTAACAGCCAAAAGCTAGCAGCTTCTAAAAAAAGCTACTCCTTGTCCGTCAGGTCGCGCTCGATGGCGTGCAGAAACACGCGGTCGATGCCTTCTTCGACGGTGGGCAGAATGTGCAGCACCGATTCGAGCTTGCTGATGGTGATGAGCTTCAGCACGTGGTCTTGCAGGCCGGTGAGGACGAGCAGGCCGCCGGTGGAATTGCACAAGCGGTTGGCAATCAGGATGGAGCTCAGGCCCGACGAGTCGGTGTACTTCACGTTGGTGAGGTCGAGAATCAGGTTGTTGATGCCTTCAGCGTTCAGCTTCACGAACTCCGACTTGAGGTCGGGCGCTACCGTGGTGTCGAGCTTCTTCTCCTCAATGGTGATGATGGTGTAGCTATCTTTTTTATCAATCGTGTACTTCATACAGCGTAGGGCAAGGGGGTAAGCGGGGGGACTAAGGGAACGGCGAAGGTAACGAGAAAAACCAAAATCTTTGGTGAAGCTGGCTAATGTTTCGTCGGCGGACGCACGGTGGCCGGCGGGCCCGCAAACGTGAGCGAGGCCCAGACCGATTGCCAGTCGGCGCGGGCACGCAGG
>NZ_BAAGZM010000893.1:0-1295 GCF_054778495.1 Hymenobacter agri | reverse complement strand
CCGCATTTGGCGCACGTATGCTGAGTTGTTACCATCAACCTTATACGTGTTCATCCTCACTTAGACCACCGCCCAATAAATCTTGAGTCAAGGAAGTTGTTTAGAAATCGCGTTGCCAATAATGGCGGTTTGTGTATGCTGCATAATTTTAATATATTTGACTTCAACCACTTAATAATTGTCACAATGAAAAAAACGTTTTCATAACATTATTAGCCAGTACATGCTTGGCCATATTCCAAGCTTGCAATGACAAACCTGTTCTCCAACCTTCAATGCCTCTGGCTTATGTACATACACAGAATGCGAATGAGATAAAAGTTGAAAGCACAGTGCAATTGACAAGTAGTGCTGTTTATCTCAATAAAGTTACTCAAAGCCCTGATTACAACTCTTATAATACAGAAGCATTTGGAAACCTAGATTTAGCACATGCTTTGTTATATCATTCGAATGACCCACGTATTAAAGCAGTTACTATTCCAATCATTAGCAATGATGGCTATCAGCGGTTTATGGTCAGCTTTTTTAATACCGAAAATCCAAATCCTATTGAGTTTGGTGTAACATCAACCAATATTGACATTAATAATTCAGGAGACTTAATTTTATCTCTCACATCAGGTGAGATGTTGTCAAAATCTGTTGTGACCGGTGGGCAATTGACTTCCCAGATACAGGGTACTTCTGCAAGAAGCATTGGGTTCATGCAATGCATGAATATAGTTGATGGAGTATGCGATAGCCATTGGTGGTGTAGAGGAGCCTGTGCAATTGACCCTCCTCAGTGTGCTATCACCTTTGGTATATCCTGTGCTGCCGTTTCACTATATTACTGGTAAATATTCCAATTAAAGCACAATGGAAAAGGTTATTGTAATAACTTTCACATCTCTCCTTGTTATCTGCTGGCTATTTACCCTTTATCGGATATATACCGGTGAATTTGACGGGCGTTATACGCGAAAGAAATGGTTGGTTTCAGCGCTTAATGGCTGGGGCATGATTACTTACTGGATTATTGGCGAAAAATATCGAAAGCAAAGACGATGAATAAGTTACGCGCCACAGGTACATCCGAAGTGTTCGCATCTGGGGCGCGCAATTTATTCACACAATAGTCCTAAAAATCTACGATGGGCCCACTCGCCAGCAGAAACGCCTCCAGCTGCCGCGCCCGCGCGGTTTCGCGGGCCAAGGTGGCTTGCAGGCGCACCAGCCGCTGGCGCATGGCCAAAATGATGTCGAGCGCCTCAGGGGCCAGGCCAAGCTCGTGGTGCAGGCGGGCCAGGCGC
>NZ_BAAGZM010000892.1:0-1297 GCF_054778495.1 Hymenobacter agri | reverse complement strand
CCGGCGGCGTGCGCGTGTCGCTGCCCCGGGTGGCGGGCGTCGCGCAGCCGCAGTACGGCGAGGTCTGGCTCATTGCCGGCCATCCCGACCCCAGTAAGCCCCCGCTCAACCCCGGCGAGTTCGACTACGCCCGCTACCTGGAGTACCGGCAAGTCTATCATCAGCAGTACGTTCACCCCGACCAATACCGCGTGCTGGGGATGAATCCGCCCAACCCGTTCGTGGCCATCAGCCTGCAGGCCGCCGCGCAGCTTGATGCGGTTTTCCGGCACTACATCACCGCCAAGCGCGAGTACGCCGTTGCCTCGGCGCTGGTGCTGGGCATCAAGGACGACGTGGATTTAGCTACCAAGCAGGCCTACACGGCCACCGGTACCACGCACATCATGGCCGTGAGCGGTTTGCAGGTGGGGCTGCTGTTCGGAGCCATGTCGTGGCTGCTGCGCAAGCTGTTTGGCCGCGTGAAAGGATTTCAGTTGTGGTCGGCGCTGCTGGGGCTGGCGGTTATCTGGAGCTATGCGTTTCTCACGGGGCTGTCGGCGTCGGTGCTGCGGGCCACGGTCATGTTCACCATTATCATTATCGGGCGCACCCTGCGGCGGCAGGATTCCATCTTCAACACATTGGGCGTGGCCGCCTTCGGGCTGCTCATCTGGAACCCGTTTCTGGTGGCTGACGTGGGCTTTCAGCTCTCGTTTCTGGCCGTGCTCAGCATCGTGTACGTGCAGCCTCGAATTGCGGAGTGGCTCGATGTAGAGACGTATTTCTATGCCCGCCGCCGGCCCTGGCAGCCCAAAGCCGTGCAATGGCTCTGGAAGGCCACCGGCTGGTCGCTCGATAAAGTGTGGCAGGCGGTGGCGCTGTCGCTGGCGGCGCAGGTGGCTACGTTCGGGCTGGGGCTGTATTATTTCCATCAATTTCCGTTCAGCTTTCTGTTTTCCAACCTCGTGGCCGTGCCCATTTCCAGCGGGGCCGTGTACGTAGGCCTGGCGCTGCTGCTGGTGAAAGGATTGGTCGCGTTGCCAAGCATGTACGGCCCCAAAACGGCAGCCTTTTTCGATTGGGCACCCAAAAGCATTGCGTGGCTCTTCGAGAAGATGGTGCTGATGTTCAACGAGTACATCTTCTGGGTAAGTAAATGGTTTAGCGGCTGGGTTGTGCGCGACATCCATATGTCGGCCCTGCAAACGGCCCTGCTCTTCGGCATGATAGCCGCCGGGCTGGCCTGGCTGAACACCCGCCGGCTGGGCTGGCTGCGCGGCATGGCGCTGCTACTGCTGTGCTACGCCGGCAGCCG
>NZ_BAAGZM010000891.1:0-1298 GCF_054778495.1 Hymenobacter agri | reverse complement strand
CGAGGCGGCGGTAGTCGTAGCCGGCCGGCCCGCGGTGCCTGCTGCCGAAGGCCCGGCTACTGGCCGTTGGCTGGCGGGCCTGCTGCTGCGTGGCTACAGCCAGTGGCAGAGCTTCCACCCCGAAATTACCGACCGCGAGCGGGTGCCCTTCATTCAGGCCAGCTTTCGGGCGGGCATCCTCACGCCGCTCACGTCCTTTCTGGCTCTTGAAAACGACGCCCAGAAAGCCGCCCTGCACCGCAAGCAGGAGCAAACGCTGGCTGCCAACGCCTCGCTCGATACCGTCGAAAACGAAAAATCGGCCCCCACTGCCACGCCCATCGACAGCGGCGCGCTGCTGCTGCTGGCTGCCGGCCTGCTGCTGGCCGGCTGGCACCTGCGCCGTACCCGTCACCCCTCCCACGAACTGCCCGCGTAAGCCGGGCCGCAGGTGCTGGACGGGCACCCCCACCAGGTTATTTTTGCCCGCTAGTGGCCCGCCCGACGTAATTGGCCACGGTCTGCTCATGTTCCCTGCTGCGCCTCGTTACCTCCTGTACCACCTACCTGCGGCTCGCGCATTATGAATCAGCGGCGCGAAACCGGGCTATATACGGCCGTCATTATTGGGTTGATAGGTTTTATTGCCTGGGCGGCGCGCACCAGCATCCACCTGGAGCCGGTGGATATAAAAACGGCGGCCGGCAACGCCGTCTGGGCCGATTTCAGGGCCGCGCTGCAGCACGGCTGGCAGTCGCCGCTGGCGCTACTGCTGGCACAGATGGTGACTATTCTGCTGGCCGCCCGGGTGCTGGGCTACCTGTGCCGACGCCTCGGCCAGCCGGCTGTGGTGGGCGAAATGGCGGCCGGTGTGCTGCTGGGGCCATCGTTGCTGGGGCGTTATTTTCCGGTGTTTTCGGCCCGGCTGTTTCCGCGGGCTTCGTTGGAGAACATCCGGTTGCTGAGTCAGGTGGGGTTGATGCTGTTCATGTTTGTAGTGGGCATGGAGCTGGATTTGCGGGCCTTGCGCGGCAAGGCCCGGCAGGCTGTCGTCATTAGCCACGCCAGCATTGCGCTGCCGTTTGCCCTGGGGCTGGGCCTGGCGTACTTTCTCTACCACGATTTTGCGCCGGTGGGGGTGCAGTTTGTTTCGTTCGGGCTGTTTATGGGCATTGCTATGAGTATCACGGCCTTTCCGGTGCTGGCCCGTATCGTGCGCGACCGCGGCCTGCACCGCACGCCGCTGGGCACGCTCGTCATCACCTGCGCTGCCGCCGACGACGTAACCGCCTGGTGCCTGCTGGCGGCCGTCATCGCGC
>NZ_BAAGZM010000890.1:0-1301 GCF_054778495.1 Hymenobacter agri | reverse complement strand
CGCACAATGCCGTGGTGCCGCCCGTATCGGCTGGCGAGCTGCTGAAGCTGGAAACCGCCAGCGCCGCCGCCGCCGAAGCCAGCGCGACGCGCATGGTGACGGTAACGGGCCGCATCCTGAACGAGAAAGGCGCGCCGCTGGTGGGTGCCACGGTGTTCCGCAAGGGCACGCACTTTGGGGCCAGCACCGATGCCAATGGCAACTACGCCCTGCGCGTGCCGGCCGCCGAAGCCGCCAGCACCACCCTGCAGTACGGCTACGCCGGCTACCACGACCGCGAAGTAGCCGCCAGCGAGGTGGCCCCGGCCGGAGTGAGCCTGCAGCCCCGCGTCGAGAAGCGCAAGCATTGGCTGTTCTTCTAACCCATTGTTTTTTAGTTGCCTGTCCGTGTTGAATCATCCGTGAAAGCAAGAACCTATCGGAAGCACGTTGCCAATAAGCTCAAAGAATCCTCTTTATCCATTTCCCCTCCCTCCGCCGCAATGGCCTATTCTAAAAACAGTCCGGCTGGTAAAGCCGTCGATGCCATCATCACCGATTTGCCCAGCCTGGTCGCCGTGGCCGTGGTTGACATTAACTCGGGCATGGCCCTGGCCTCGCACTCGAACTCACCGAGCCTGAACCCCGAAACGGCCGCCGCCTACAACACCGAAGTGGTGAAGCAGAAGCAGAAAGCCATGACGGCCCTGAAGCTGACGGGGGAAAAGATTGAGGATATTCTCATCACGCTCAGCAACCAGTCGCACCTGCTCAAGCTGAACTCGGCGGGCAATAAGTTCATCTACCTGGTGGTGAACTCGCGCGAAACCAACCTGGCCATTGCCCGCGAGGTGCTGCGCTCGCACGTGGAAGAAATCAATTAGCTATTGCTGATTTCTCGGATGAGAAAGGCCCGCTCGGTATTGAGCGGGCCTTTTTTATTTGTTCAGGCGTGTCACCGAATGGTTGGGCTGCTGCTCAACCCTGGCGCTACGGTTGCGTTAAGCTGATTTCATTTCCGCATCTCATGAAAAAAGGTAAATCAAAATCTAAACTGCAGGCGAAACCCCAGCCCCGCCCGGCCAAATTCTGGCCCGCCATCGGCTTCGCGGCCCTGGCCGGCATGCGCAGCATGAGCGCCCCGGCTTTTCTGAGCCACTACCTCAGCAATAACCCTTCGTGGCTGCTGCTCAACTCGCCGCTGCGGGCGTTGCAAAAGCCGCTGGTGGCGCGCGGCTTCAAGCTGGCCGCGGCGGGCGAGATGGTGATGGATAAGCTGCCCGGCACCCCCGACCGCATTGCGCCGCCGGTCCTGCTGGGCC
>NZ_BAAGZM010000889.1:0-1302 GCF_054778495.1 Hymenobacter agri | reverse complement strand
GCGGGAAGCAGCGACCGGGGCAGGTTTGGCCGCGGGCTTGGCGGCTGGCTTGGCTACCGGTTTGGGAGCAGGCTTACGGGCCTGGGCCGAAGCCGCTACGGGCAGCGCGGCCAAACCGGCAGAAGTCAGCAAAACGGAGAATAATGTACGCATGGCATTTTACAGAAAAAGGCTGTGAAAAAATTGATGCCGTAAAAATAGAAGCAATTGATTATTTCAGTGTACCAGGCAAACCAGTTCGCGCCGGGCAGCTGAGGCGGGCCCGCAGCACTGCTCATGCGAAGCAGGCTCCAGATAGTGGCGCCCCTGCCCCACGCCCGGCTGTGGCGCAGGCTAAAGTGCAGCAGCAGCGCCACCAGCCAAGCCGCTGGACCGGTGCGGCGGGCACGGGGCAGTAGTGGCACAGCACAGGGTGCCGGTCACCACCGTGCTGATTCAGGCCGAAGCCGGCCGGCTCAGCAGCCAGCCGGCTAACTGCAGAAAAAAGGGAGAAAAGCGTTTCATAGCCCGGGAAGACAGGCAGGTAATCAACTAGCGCAATTTTGGCGTGGCGGTACCACAGGCTTGTAATCCGCGGCCGGGCGGGCCGCCAGCACCACGGGCGGGCTCCTGAGCAGCAACTGCAAGTAGTTTTTTTTCATGGCGGCGCGTACGGTTGAAAAGCAGGTTGTTTGACTTGTCCAAAGCAAGCAAGCCACCGGGCCGCACGCCGTTCGCCGGTGTTGCAAATGCATTGCCGAGCGTTTCAGAGCATGCGTATTCGTTGCAGATGCATGTGTTTTTGTGCCTTCTTCCGTAAATCATCCGACTGCATCCACAAAAACCCGGTAAATCGATTGATTTACCGGGTTTCCATTAATTGAACTTTGCCAGGCTCAATGGCCAGGCCTCAGTTGGGGCCGCCGTTGCTGCGTCCCGCATCCGGCGGGGCTCCTGCGCCCGGCCGCTGCTGAAACGCCGCGCTGGGCTGGTACCCAGACTGCCGCGAAAACGCCGTGGAGAATGCCGCCGGGCTGCCGAAGCCCACCTGATAAGCCACCTCTGCCACGGTGCCCACCCGCGCCCGTAGCAGCACCCGCGCCCGGTGCGGCCGCGTGCCTCGAATGTGCTTGCTCGGCGATTGCCCGGTGAGGGTTTGAGCTTGCGGTACACTTGCGTACGGCTCGTGTCAATGGCCGAGCCCAACTCGTCCACGCCAAACGTTTCCTCGCCCAAGTGGCGCAGCACGGCTTCCTCCACCCGACGCAGAAATTCCTGGTCGAGCGAGGGCAGGCCGGCCACGGCGGCGGCGTGCGCGGCCTG
>NZ_BAAGZM010000888.1:0-1314 GCF_054778495.1 Hymenobacter agri | reverse complement strand
ACCGCCTGGCCTACCGCCGCGAGCTGGGCACGTTGCGCGCCCTGGCCGGGGTGGCCGATACGGCCCTCATAAGTATTGAAGCCCCCACCCCGCCCACCCACCGCCCGCTGGCGGGGCTGCTGTCCCCGGCGCAGCGCCAGTACACCCTCGACAGCCTGCGCCTGCTGCTCGACCGGCGCGCCGTGGATGCCTACTATCGTCCCAAGCTCAGCGCCGTGCTGGATGCGGGCCTGCAATCTTCATCCTACCTGCCGGTGGCGCTGGCCCACAGCGTGGGCATTGGCACTGGCCTACAGTTGGGTATTCCCATTTTCGACGGCCACCAGCGCCAATTGCAATACCAGCGCATCGCGCTGAGCGAGCAGAGCCGGCGCGGCTACCGGCAGTTTCTCACGGTGCAGCGGCGGCAGCAGTACGAGCAGCTGGAGGGCCTCATTCGCGCCTCCGATGCGCTGCTGGGCCGCATCCGGGAGCAGCTGCGGGTGGCGGAGGCGCTGGTAGGAGCCGCCCGGCAGCAGCTGGCCACGGGCGACGTCGCCATTCTCGACTACCTGAACCTGGTGACGAGCTACCGAACCTTGCAGTTTAGTTTGACACAAGCCCAGACCGACCAGCTTAGGAGCCGGTTTGCGCTGGATTATCTGGCCGAGCAGTAGAACGAGTACCGCGATTTATAAAATCGCGGTACTTGGGCAACGTCTCTTCGTTTAGTTCTTTATGATTCTCTTCCGCCTTTTCTTCCTCCTCACCCTCGCCAGTCTCACGGCCTGCGGCTCAAAAGACCCGGCCAAAGCCGACGAAGCTGCCGCGCCCGCCGATGGTGAGGAAGAAACCGCCGTGAAGCCCCGCGCGCTCGTCACCATCGGCAGCATCGAAACCGACACGCTGACGGACGTGCTGCGGCTGAGCGCCGTGTCGGCCTACGCGGCCAAGGATGCGCTGCGGGCCACCACCACCGGCTACGTGCTGGCCCCCACGCCCGTGGTGGGCCAGCAGGTGCGCGCTGGCCAAACGGTTTTCACCATCCAGACCAAGGAATCGAAAACCCTGCACCTCGATAAGCTCACCGGCGACCCGCGCCTGAAATTCAGCGGCATCATCCCGATAAAATCGGCCCGCGCCGGTATTTTGGCGACGGTGGACAAGCTGGCCGGCGACTACGTGCAGGACGGCGAGCAGCTCGGCCTCACCTACGACAAAAGCCGCTTCGGCTTCATCCTCGACGTGCCCGTGACGCAGCTGCGCTACGTGCACTCGGGCCAGACCTGCCGCATCATCCTGCCCGACGGCCGCGTGCTGCCGGGCCGCGTGGCC
>NZ_BAAGZM010000887.1:0-1318 GCF_054778495.1 Hymenobacter agri | reverse complement strand
CCGCCAGCGCCACCCCTAGCAACCCCACCAGCTGCCCAAACGCCGCCCGCGGCGTTGCGTAGGCCAGGCCCGCGTAGGCCGCCGCCGACAGCAGCAGCGCCAGTACCTGCGAAACAGAAGGACGGGAAGAAGCCACGGGCAGATGAAGCAGCAGAAGGGGGCCAGTTATTTATCGTCGCGGACCGAATAGTAGCAAATAGCCGCGAAGCCCACGGTCAGCAGGGTGTGAAACGGTAGCAGGCCGAAGTCGTTGAAATAAATGCCCGCGGCCAGGCCAAAGCCGAAATACAGGGCCAGCATCCCTTCGAGCAGCACCAGCGCCCCAACGCCGCCCGTGCGGTAGCGGCGCTGCCGGGCGGGGCCGCCCGTGCCGGCCTTGGGCGTACGCACAAAAGGCGTGCGCTGCCCCAGCCAGCCCAGTATCACGGCGCGGGCGTTGTGCAGCGCCAGCCCCATCGATACGGACAGGAACAGCAGGAAAAAGCCCGGGTAACGCCACAACGGCTTGCCGGGGTGCGCCAGCCGCCAAGCCGTGTAGTAGTAGTAAATCAGCGGCGCGAAGCCCAGCAGAAACACCGATGCCAGCTGGAAAACGGCCTTGTACTCGTGGTACTGGGCCCGTACGAACACCAGCGGCACGCTCAGCAGCGCCATGAGCATGATAACGACGTACACCGAGCTGTTGAGCAGGTGGAAGGTGGCCTGTAGCTTCACCGGCAGCGGCTGCGCCGAGCGCCACATCTTGCCCAGGTGCTTGTGCGCGGTTTCGGCCGCGCCCTTCGTCCAGCGGAATTGCTGCGACTTGAGGGCGTCCATCACGGCGGGCAGCTCGGCGGGGGCCACAATGTCGGGCCGGTACACGAAGCGCCAGCCGCGCAGCTGGGCGCGGTAGCTCAGGTCGAGGTCTTCGGTGAGGGTGTCGGTATGCCAGCCGCCGGCATCGTCGATGCAGGCGCGCCGCCACACCCCGCCGGTGCCGTTGAAGTTTATAAAGAAGCCCGCGAACGTGCGGCCCACCTGCTCAATCAGAAAGTGCGCGTTCAGGCCAAACGCCTGCAGGCGGGTGAGCAGGTCTTCGTTTTCGTTGAGGTGGCCCCAGCGCGTTTGCACCACCCCGATTTTTTCGTCGGGCAGAAAATAGGGGATGGTGCGCTTCAGAAAATCAGCTTCCGGCACAAAATCGGCATCGAAAATGGCCACGTATTCATCGGTGTTGCTTTCGAGCCCGTAGCGCAGCGCCCCGGCCTTGAAACCCGCCCGGTCGGGCCGCCGCACGTGGCTGATGCGCAGGCCCTGCGCCGTGTGGTGAGCCACGCGG
>NZ_BAAGZM010000886.1:0-1319 GCF_054778495.1 Hymenobacter agri | reverse complement strand
AGGCGGGCAGCCAGCCTTTTGCCTGGGCGCGGGTACAGCAGGCCGCGGCGGCATTTCCAGGCCAGCCGCTGCTGGTGGTAACGGGGGCGGCGCTGCGCAACTTTGGTGGCAGCCACGCACCGCTGCCGGCCGGTGTAACCTGGCAGATGCTGCCCGATACCACTACCGCTACCTGGCTGGCCAGCGCCGCCCAGACCGGCGACAGCCTAAGCCTGCTGGTGGGCCGCAGCAATGAAATGCGAACCACGTATCGGCGCCAGAAAGTACACCTGCCCGCCAATGGCCAGCCATTCCAGACCGCCGGCCTAGCCTCGATACGGGTTGCAGCTAGGGAAGCAGGCAAGCAGCCACTGCTTGTCGCAGCTACCGGAGGAACAAATACCACCGCTAACGTCGCCATTGACACTGCGCCGCTGGTGATTGACCTATATGCCTCACCGGAATTCGCGGCCGATGCCCGTTACCTGGGAGCGGCACTGCGGGCGGCCGGCACGGCGCTGCCCACCCGGCCCGTGCTGCGCCGGCTACGAACGCGGCCCAACCAACTAAGCGCGCCCTGGACGTTCTGGCTTTCAGCTGAACCACTGCCTCGGAACTGGCAGGCGGACTCACGCAAAACGGCCCGTACTATCTGGCTGGAAGCCACCAGGCCGGGCGTGGCCGATACGGCCCAAATTGCCACTGCTGCCCCAGATGCGGCCGCCGTGCGAGTGTATCGCCGGGATGCGCGCCCGGTCGCTTCGGGCCTTGAAACGGTATGGGCCGATGGCCGGGGCCGCACCGTCCTGTCGCGTCGGGCAGTGGGCCTAGGTGCCGTGTATCAGCTGTATACCCGCCTGAATCCCACGTGGAGCGAACTGGCCGATGACGCCCAGCTGCCAGCCCGCCTGCTGGAATTCCTCCAGCCCGAGCCCAGCAATGGCTTCAATCGCCAGTCTACTCATTTAGCTGCCGCCGAAGCGGTGCACGACCGCCGCGCCCTGGCCCCAGCGCAGCTACCCACGACTGCGGCAACTTCCGCCAAACGGACAGCTGCCATCGCCCCACCCACCACCTTCCGCACCACCGATTTGCGGCCGTGGCTGGTGCTGCTGGCGGCCCTGCTGCCGGTGCTGGTGCGCAGCACTTCGCCCGGTGCTTTCGGCCCCGAGGTGCGGGCGGCTCTACTAGCGGGCGGGGCCCTGCTCACGGTGTGCTACCAGATGCGGCACCGGTTGCCGTCAACATCAGAAGAGGAATACGCGGTACTGCCGCTTGGGGGCTACCTGCGGCTGCCGGCACTGGGGCTGGCCGTTGGCTGGCTGCTGCTCAGCGGCGGC
>NZ_BAAGZM010000885.1:0-1323 GCF_054778495.1 Hymenobacter agri | reverse complement strand
CCATCTCGGCGGCGTTGGCGGGCGCATCGGCGGCCGAGTAGGCGAGGGCCGAGCCGTCGGGCTTCCAGCTGTAGAGCTGCACGTTTTCCACGGCCGTGGTCAGCTGGCGCGCTTCGCCGGAGGTCAGGTTATGCACAAAAAGCTGGGTGTGGGCTTCCCTGCCCGCGCCGGTGCGCGCCAGAAAGGCCACCCGGTCGCCGGTGGGCGACCAGCGCGGCTTCTTCACGGTGGGCCGCCCGCCAATGAGCACGCGCTGTTGGCCGCTGGCCACGTCCACCAGCACTACTTCGGCCTCGTTGCGGTCGGTGCCGAGGTTGGGCCGCGACACCACTACCAGAATGCTGCGGCCATCAGGCGACAGCTGCGGGTCGCTCACATTCATCAGTCGGCTGATGTCGGCCAGCTCGAAGCGGCGCTGGGCGTGGCTGAGGGCGGGAGCTAGCAGCAGGAGCCACAGGGAGAGGAAAGGTAGTTTCATGGCCCGAATAACGTGATGCTGCGGCTCGCAGGGGCTGGAACGACGTAGAGACGCAACATTTTACGCCTCGTCATTGAACGGTGACGTGCGGCCGAAACCCGAACATCACCCACGCGGCGCGGCCGGCGAGACGCAAAATGTTGCGTCTCTACATCGTTCTGCATCAAGTCCTCGTGTCCAATTCAGCTTGTAGATACGTCCTTTCAGGCAGGCGCGAAGCCACCAGCGCAAACAACGTCACGTTCACGGCCATCAGGGCCATCGAAAACCAGTAGAAATTGGCCCCGTGCAGGCCTGCCAGCCAGCCGCCGCGCGCAATGCTGCCGTTCAGCAGACTCAGGCCAAAATTGGCGGCCGCAATGGTGAGCACCCACAGCGAGGTAGTGAGGCTTTTGAGCGAGCGCGGCGCGTGGGTGTAGGCGTATTCCAGACCCGTGATGGCCACCATGATGACGCCGCCTACCAGCACGCAGTAGGCCAGAATCTGCCACCAGGCCGAAGGATGGCCGCCGGCATCAACCTGCTTTTGCACCACGCCCACAATGCCCACGCCCAGTGCCGCGATAACCATACCCGCACCCATGCGCCGCAACGGCGTGGGGCGCAGGCCGCGGCGGGCCAGGGCCGGGTACAGGCCGTAGGTGAGCAGCGGGTTCAGCCCGATGCCGAACACGATGCCCGAGAGCTGCAGCTGCTCGGCCAGCGGCCGGAAACCCGGCCACAGCTCGCGGTTGAGGTGCGTGGCCTGCAACACCCATTCGGAGGAGCTTTGCTCGTTCAGCATCCAGAGCACCGGCACGAAGGCGAACACCACGGCCACGCGGCGCAGGGCGGGCCGGCTTTCG
>NZ_BAAGZM010000884.1:0-1323 GCF_054778495.1 Hymenobacter agri | reverse complement strand
GCTGACCGTGGGCACCGCCCTCGAAGCTACCGGCAACCTGCGCACCGCCCAGCCCGGCGAAGCCCGCGTAGCCGGCACCACTGCCCCCCGCGTGGTACACGCCCAAACGCTGGCCCTCGGCGGCACGAAGTACCTGGTGCGGTAATTCCGCAACCTGAGCCGACGCCCGAACGTCATGACCACAAGTTGAACGTCATGCTGAGCGAAGTCGAAGCATTTCTACCGCGCAACGTAGTTCATTTACTATCGCAGTAGAGATGCGTCGACTTCGCTCAGCATGACGTTCTTTTTAGTCGTTTGCGGCTCGCTCAACCCACCCAATTCCTTTATGCGCATTCTCATCGTCGAAGACGAAGCCCGGCTGGCGGGCTTCATTCAGCAGGGCCTGGTGCAGGCTGGGCACGTGGCCGACGTGGCCGCCACCGGGCCCGAGGGCCTGGAGCAGGCCGCCACCACGCCCTGCGACGTGGTGCTGCTTGACCTGATGCTGCCGGGCCAGAACGGCTTCGACGTGCTGCGCAACCTGCGCGAATTCGGGATTCAAACGCCCGTCATCATCCTCAGCGCCCTCACCGATACGCAGCACGTGGTGCAGGGCCTGGAGGCTGGGGCCGTGGACTACCTGCTCAAGCCCTTCGACTTTGATGAGCTGCTGGCCCGGCTGCACATCATCGGCCGCAAAACGGCCGGGCCCGCCGGGGCCGAGGCCCTGCGCCTGGCCGACCTCGTGCTCGACCCGCTGGGCCGGGTAGTAACGCGCGCCGGCAAAACACTGAGCCTTACTAACCGCGAGTTTGCGGTGCTGGAGCTGCTACTGCGCAACGCCGGCCGGGTGGTGAGCAAAACCCGCCTCGCCGAAAAAGTGTGGGACGTGGACTACGACATGGGCTCGAACGTGATTGAGGTGCACATCTCGCAGCTGCGCCGCAAGCTCGACCGGGATTTTGCCCCCGCGCCCGCCCTGCTGGAAACCGTGATTGGGCAAGGCTACCGCCTGCGCGAGCCGGGCACGGCGGGGTGAGTGCGAGGCTTAAAAACACGTCGTGCAGAGCGCCGCGAAGCATCTTACCAGCAAAAACTAATCTAATCGTGAAAGTGCCATTGAATAGTGGCAGCAGGCAAGATGCTTCGCGGCGCTCTTGTTACTTCTGATTCAGCCCAGACCAATGCCCAGCTCCCCCATCCAAACCACCAAATCCCGCCGCTTCCGCCTGGGCCTGCGCGGGCAGCTGTTGCTGGTGTTCGGGCTGGTGTTTGGGCTGGCCACGCTGGCGGCGGGCAGCTACCAGTACCGTAGCCTGGGCCGCCTGCTGGCCCGCGCCG
>NZ_BAAGZM010000883.1:0-1324 GCF_054778495.1 Hymenobacter agri | reverse complement strand
GGTCGCGCACGAGGCACACCACATCGTGGCCCGCGGCGGCCAGCAGCGGCAGCAGGCGCTGGCCAATATAGCCGGTGGCTCCGGTGAGAAGGATTTTCATGCGGCGAGTAATAGCAGGCTGAGGTGGCAGGGCTGGCAACGGGACCGTCGTCGTTGAACGAGGCATCGCGCCGGGTTGTTGGCCGCCCGCGTGCGCCGCTTGCAACTTCGGCGGCGGGCCGGCCTCTTTCGCCTATGAAACACGCCCTACAACTGCTCGCCGCCGGCCTGCTGCTGGTGCCTGCCGCCCACGCCCAGCCCAAGCTCAGTATTCCACCTCTGAGCCCAACCACGCGCATCCACCAGAATTTTTCCACCTCCTACGTCGACCTGACGTACTCGCGGCCCTCGCTGCGCGGGCGCACGGCCTTCGGGGGCCTGATTCCCTACGGCACGGTGTGGCGGCTCGGGGCCAATACCATCACCAAAGTGCGCTTCGGGGAGGAAGTGAAAATAGCTGGCCAGGTGGTGCCGGCCGGCGCCTACGCGCTGCTGGCCATTCCCGAAGCGAAGGAGTGGACCTTCATTCTGAACCGCGACACCGCCCAGTGGGGCACGTACGACTACAAGCAGGCCCTCGACGTGCTACGCGTGAAGGCGAAGCCCACGAAGCTCGCCGCCCCGGTCGAAACCATGAGCCTGGCCGTGGAAAATCTCAAGCCCGCCTCCGCCGACCTCGTGCTGAGCTGGGACCGCACGCAGGTAGCGCTGCCCATTGTAGCCGACCCCGACCGCGTGGTAATGGGCCAGATTGAGCAAGCCATGAAAGGCGACAAAAAGCCGTACTACGCCGCCGCCCAGTACTACTACAGCACCGGCAAAGACCTGAGCCCCGCCGTGGCCTGGCTCGATGAAGCCATCAAGGCCAGTCCCAGCTATTACGGCTATTACCGGAAGGCCAGGCTGCTGCAGAAGCAAGGGAAAAACCAGGAAGCCATTGCCGCCGCCAACAAGTCGCTGGAGCTCGTGAAGGAGGACAAAAACGAGGTGTCGCGAGCCGAGTACACGCGTCTGAATCAGGAAGTGCAGGCCGCCGCCGGTGCCCGAAAATAGCCTGTCGGCCTGGTCCTGCTCATGCAAAAGGCCCCGCACGAACGTGCGGGGCCTTTTCGTTTGTCACCCAGCGGTGGCTACTGCACCACCACTTTCTGGCGGGCCGTGCCGCTGGCGGCGTCTACTTCGAGTAGGTAGAGGCCGGCGGGCTCGTGGCTCAGGTCGAGCTGCAGCTCGGGGCTGGCCGTCCAGGGCAGCTGCCGCACTAGGCGGCCGGTGGCATCGAGCACGC
>NZ_BAAGZM010000882.1:0-1326 GCF_054778495.1 Hymenobacter agri | reverse complement strand
CGGCCCCCGCGCCGAAAGCCGCGCCCGCGCTTCCCAACGCCAAGCTCTGGGATGCCAACTACGAAGTAGCCCTGAGCCTGGAGCTGGCCACGCCCACGAGCGGCGGACGCGTGCACCGGCCCTTCGTGGCCGTGTGGGTGGTGGATGGCAAGAAGAAGCCCGTGCGCCAGGTGGCCCTGTGGTACAACAAGCCCCGCTGGCTGCACGACATGAGCTATTGGTACGCCGCCTACAACGACCAGTTTGCGGCCGGCAGCCCCAGCCTCAGCTCTACCACCAGCGCCACCCGCTCGCCGGGCAAGTACACCCTGAAGTGGGACGGCAAGGACGACCAGGGCAACCTTGTGCCCCAGGGCAGCTACACCCTCATGGTGGAAGTGGCCCGCGAGCACGGCTCCCACCAGCTCATGAAGCAGGAAATCAACAGCAAGAAGCCCCAGCACTTCGACCTGCCCGCCAACGAGGAAGTGGCCGCGGCGGCCGTCGACTACCGCAAGAAAACCGATGGCCAGTAGCCCTGCCCCCTTCGCCCCGGCCGGCTCGGGTAGCCGGCCGGCCGGCAGTGCGCCCAAGCCGCCCAAGTCGGAGCTGAAGAAGCGCACCGCCGCGTGGTCGCGCTGGCTGCACGTGTACCTCTCCATGCTGAGCTTCGTGGTGGTGCTCTTTTTTGCCGTCACCGGCCTCACCCTGAACCACGCCGACTGGTTCGACGGGCCGCCGACCGAAACCAAGCGCACCGGCACCTTGCCCGCCGCCTGGGTGAACGTGGCCGACCCCGCCCGCATCAACAAGCTGGCGGTGGTGGAGCGGCTGCGCAGCCAGTACGCTCTGCGCGGGGCCGTGAGCGAGTTCGAGGTGCAGGACGACCAGTGCGCCGTGTCGTTCAAGGGCCCCGGCTACAGCGCCGATGCCTTCATCAACCGCCAGGATGGCACCTTCGAGCTCACCGAATTGCGCCTGGGCCTGGGGGCCGTGCTCAACGACCTGCACAAGGGCCGCGACACCGGCGCCGGCTGGAGCTGGGTGATTGACCTCTCGGCCGGCTTCCTCACGCTGGTGTCGCTTAGCGGCTTGGTGATGCTGTTTTTCCTGAAAAACAAGCGAGTGCGGGGGCTGCTGGTGGGCCTGGTGGGCGGGGCGTTGTGCTACCTGGCCTACGCCCTGCTGGTGCCGTAGGCGGAGTATCCAAGAAGTGCCGGATAAAAAGAACGTCATGCTTCGGCGGCGCTCAGCATGACATTCTTTTTTACCCGGAATACGCCGCCTGTGCTGCGGCCCGGCTCCCGCTCGCCGCCCGCCGAAACAGCCACGCCGCCCCGCCCCACA
>NZ_BAAGZM010000881.1:0-1326 GCF_054778495.1 Hymenobacter agri | reverse complement strand
GGCGTGCCCGGCCGCCTGCTGGCCCGGTTGCTGCTGGCGTTCGGGCTGCTGTGCGGGGTGTGGTTCGCGCTGCAATACGGCGGTCTGGGGCTCAGCTGGTGGCTCGAAAGCGGCCTCATGGCCGTGGTTTTCGGACTGATTGTGCTGGGCACGGGCCTGGTGCGGCGTCGCGAAATTGCGCAGCTGCTACCGGGGAAAGGGTAGGATGAAACGTGACAAAGCCCGTCGTGCTGAGCGTAGCCGAAGCATCTCTACCGCGCAAGTAGTTCGTTTACTATTGCTGTAGAGATGCTTCGGCTGCGCTCAGCATGACCGTTCAGATTCAACATCATGCCCACCCTAACACCCTTGCACATTGCCGTCAATACCCGCTTCCTACTGCCGGGCGGGCACCTCGAAGGCATTGGCCGCTTCACCTTCGAAACCCTGCGCCACCTCGTGGCCCAGCACCCGGACGTGACGTTCCACTTCCTGTTCGACCGGGCCTACGATGCGCGCTACCTGCTGGGCCCCAACGTGGTGCCGCACGTGCTCAGCCCGCCGGCCCGGCACCCGTTCCTGTTCGTGGCCTGGTTTGAGGGCGCGGTGGCGCTGTGGCTGGCCCGGCACCGGCCGGCGGCCTTCCTTAGCCCCGACGGCTTTACCACGCTCAACACCCGCGTGCCGCGCGTCACGGTGCTGCACGACCTGGCCTTCGAGCATTTTCCGCTCGATGTGGGCTTGTTGCAGCGCAAGTACTACCACTTTTTTGCGCCGCGCTTCGCCCGCGCCTCGGCGCAGCTCGTGGCCGTGTCGGAAGCCACCAAGGCCGACATCGTGCAGACCTACGGCGTGGCACCGGCCAAAATCAGCGTGGCCTACAACGCGCCGGCCGACTGGTTCCGGCCCTTGCCCGAAGCGGCACAGGCCGACATCCGCCAGCGGTTCAGCCAGGGCCAGCCGTATTTTCTTTTCGTCGGGGCGTTGCAGCCGCGCAAAAACCTGGCAAACCTGCTGCGGGCGTTCGACCAGTTCAAGGCCCGTCCCGATACGGCCGAGGCCCAGCTGCTCATCGTGGGCCGCAAAGCTTGGAAAGCCGGCCCCATCCTCGATGCCTACCAGCAAATGCGCCACCAAAGTGCCGTGCACTTCACCGGTCGCGTGTCCGATGCCGAGCTGGCGGGCCTCTACGCAGCAGCGCTGGCCACGGTGTATGTGCCCTATTTTGAAGGTTTTGGGATTCCGATTGTGGAAGCGCAGGCCAGCGGTTGCCCGGTGCTCACCAGCGGCGTCAGCTCCATGCCCGAAGTGGCCGGCCCCGGCGGCGCCCTGCTCGCCGACCCGCTC
>NZ_BAAGZM010000880.1:0-1327 GCF_054778495.1 Hymenobacter agri | reverse complement strand
GGCCGGGATGGGCCAGCGCGGCGGCGGCACGCCCAGCACGGCGGCCAAGCGGGCGAAGGCTTCGCGGTAGCTCAGGTTTTCGTGGCCGAGAATGTAGGACTCGCCCACGCGGCCCATCGTCAGGGCGTTGACGGTGGCAGTGGCCACGTCGCGCACGTGCACGTAGTTTTTACCGCCGGGTGGGTAGCCGGGCAGGCGGCCATGGTAGAGCTCCAGCAGTAGGGCGTTGGAAGTAGGCTTGGCATCGTCGGGGCCGAGCATGAAGGTAGGGTGCACCAGTACGGCGGGCAGCTGCTGGTCGGCCACGGCGCGCAGTACGCGGTCGGTAGCAGCGCGCTTGCTGTCCATGTAGTCGAGGCCGTAGCGGCGGCCGGCGTAGGGGTGGGTTTCGTCGCCGGGCTGGCTTTTCGAGCCGAAGCCGAATATGTTGGCCGTGCCCACGTACACCAATCGGCCTACGCCGGCCCGCCGGGCCTCGCGCAGCACGGCTTCGGTGCCGACCATATTCACGTTCCACACAACTGGGTTGCGGGCCGGGTTCACGCTGGCCAGCGCGGCAGCGTGAATAATGGCCGCGCACCCCTCGGCCACTCCCGCAACCTGAACGGCCGCGGTAATATCCGCAAACTGATACGTGATGCCCGCATCGGTCGCATCGAACGGGGGAGGCGTGCCGGGGCGCAGCAGGGCGCGCACGAGCTGGCCCCGGCGGCGCAACTCAGCCACCAGATGCCGGCCCAGGAAGCCATTGGCCCCGGTGACGAGGACGGGCGCGGCCATTAATACGTATTGAGCATGGCCTTGTAGGTGCGTGCGATGCGCACCGGCGAGGCTTTCAGAAAGAAGAGGGAAAAAGCCGTGAGGTTGGCCAGCTGCACCCGGAGCCAGGAGTTGGTAGTGTACTTGCGGGCCGATACCGTGACGGCATCCGGCGCAATGAAAAACCGCGCTACCTGCCGAATGCGCTGAATAATCTCAAAGTCTTCCATAATCACAAACCGCTCGTTGAAGCCGCCCAGCTGCCCAAATAGCCCGCGGGTAATGAACAGCGTCTGGTCGCCGCCCCGGCTCATGATGCCTTTGAAGCGCGTGCCGTAGCTGTTGATGCGCAGCAGCGGGTGGCTCGAATCGAACTGGAAACGGTAGCAGCCGGCCGGGTAGCCCGCGGCCACGGCCTGGGTGATGGTGGCCACGAAATCAGGATGCAGGCTCACGTCGGCGTGCACGAAGTAGAGTACTTCGCCGGTGGCGTGGGCGGCACCGTAGTTCATTTGGGCGGCGCGGCCGGGCTTGGGCGACAGCAGGACCGTGGCGCCGGCCTGCCGGG
>NZ_BAAGZM010000879.1:0-1327 GCF_054778495.1 Hymenobacter agri | reverse complement strand
CGCAGCTTCACGCGCAGCAGGGCGGCTTGCAGCGTGTCGAGGCGCGAGTTGAGGCCGATGCGCTGGTGATGGTACTTCCGGCTTTGGCCATGGTTGGCGAGTTGCTGGAGCAGGTCGGCGCGAGCGGCATTGCGGGTGAGGAGCGCGCCGCCATCGCCCAGGCAGCCCAGGTTTTTGGAGGGGAAGAAGGAAGTGGTGCCCACGTCGCCCACCGCGCCGGCAAAGGCCGTTGCGCCGGTGGAAAACTGAAACGTGGCCCCGAGGGCCTGGGCGTTATCCTCAATCAGGGCCACGCTGTGGCGGGTGGCGAGGTCGCGCAAGGCTTCCAAATCGGCGCATTGGCCAAACAGGTGCACGGCCACGATGGCCCCGGTGCGCGGCGTGAGGGCGGCCGCCACGGCGGCGGGGTCGAGGTTGAAGGTATCGGGGAGCACATCGGCCAGCACCGGCTTCAGGCCCAGTAGGGCCGCGGCTTCCAGCGTGGCCACGTAGGTGAAGGCCGGTACGATGACTTCGGCCCCGGCGGGTAGCTCCAGGCTCATCAGGGCCAGCGTGAGGGCGTCGGTGCCGTTGGCGCAGGGCACGACGTGCGCGCCGCCCAGATATTCGCCCAGTTCAATCGCAAACTGCCCCACGGCCGGCCCTTGGATAAAGGCGGCCGCATCCAGCACTTCCTGCATGACCTGGTTTAGCGCCGGCTGTAGCAAGGCGTGCTCGGCGGCCAGGTCGAGCAGTTGGATAGGAGTGGGTGGGGCAGGAAGAATCAACGCAGTGCAGGAATGAGGCCGCCAAAGATACCGGCCAAAGCCGGCCACGAAAACCAGTTAGGTAGGATGAAAAATCAGCCGGTCAGCTCGCGCAGCAACCAGTGCAGCTTCAGCAAATCGAAAGCCCGCAGGTTCGGCCGCGGCGAGAGCAGCTGCCGCCGCAGCGCCGGGGCCACCGCACCCAGCACCAGTTGGGCCGCCGGGGCCACGCCCAGCAGTCGCAGCCGCAGCGCGGTTTGCAGCAGCCGCGAATCGGTGCCCAAGCCATTCTCATGGTACACCCGTGTCAGATTCTGCACCGCCTGCTCACTTTTCGCCAGAAATACAGCGGCCACTTCTAAACCGTCGTGGATTACCGGATTATCAATGTGCCGCACTGTCACGCCCGCCGCCGCCAGCTCCGCCCCGAATTTGGTATCCTCGTGGCCGTAGCCGCTCAGGCGCTCATCGAGCGGAAAGCGCTGGAACACGTCGGCCCGAATCAGCGCATTATTGATAGTGAGTTGGGCATACGGCGCGGCCTGGCGCACGGCGGCGGGGCGGGCCTCCCGGGCCTGGCC
>NZ_BAAGZM010000878.1:0-1328 GCF_054778495.1 Hymenobacter agri | reverse complement strand
CGAGCTGCGGCTGGCCCACCAGCGCCGGCCCCGCGCCCGGGTGGCCTAGCCAGCTGGGTATGGCCCTCGTGGGGCCGGCAAGTATGTTTTCATCGCTTTTGACGCAAACCAAACACATTTCCACTTCTTTTCTCACCTTTATTTCCCTTTTTTAGCATGGATGAGTTCATCGGTATCGTAAAACTTTTTGCTGGCTCTTATGCGCCTCAGAACTGGGCTTTCTGCAACGGCCAGATTCTCCCAATCAATCAGTACCAGGCCCTGTTTTCCCTTCTGGGTACCACCTACGGTGGTAACGGCACCACCACTTTCGCGCTGCCCAACCTGATGGGCCGGGTAGCGGTAGGCGCCGGCAGTGGCGCGGGCTTGCCTGTCGTGCAGCCGGGCCAGGCCGCCGGCGCAGCCAGCGTAACACTGACCACCAACAACCTGCCCGCCCACACGCACTTGCAGCAGGTGGCTACGCAGACAGCTACGACCAGTGTCCCTGGCAACTCCGTGTTGCCGGGCAAACCGAACGGCGTTACGAGCGGTAGCGAAGAGTCGGTGGCTATCAACAATATGGTGACGGCTTCCGGAGCTACCCTGACGCCCTTGGCAGCTGGTGCCATCGGCAATACGGGCGGCAACCAGGCAGTAAATGTGATGCCGCCCTACCTGGGCATGAACTATATCATCTGCCTGAACGGCGTGTACCCCTCGCGCAGCTAATTGCCGCGGGGCGTTGCCCCCGCAAGTACAAGCGGCATCGTTCGGTTTGCAATAGGGCAACCGGAACGGTGCCGCTTAACTTGTGGGTAGTTAGATGGATGCGTTGTTCGTCTTCTCCGCTGCCGCTTCCCGGTGCGGCTGCCATAATGCCTGCTTCCCCGGTGTTTTGCCGGGCAGGCTTTACCCCCGACTTATTTTTCTTACCAATTATCCCATGAATAAAATCTTACCAACCGCCCGCAGGGGCGGGCTGCCTTGGCTGGTGGCCCTGCTGCTGTGGGCCTTGAGCCTGATGCCTCGGAGTGGGCACGCCCAGGTTTATTACCTGCTGAGTGACGGGGCGGCCACAACGACGCTCGACGAGCTGCGGCGCAGCCCGCTAGCGGCTGCCTCGGAAACGCTTCTGAAAAACGGCTTTGTTTCCTCGCCCGGTAACGTGGCGATTGACATAGCCAACAACCGCTTGTTTGTGGCCGATGTGCGCAACAACCTGCCCAACATCTACACCATTAGCTTGGTGGCACCCTACACGGTCAGCACGTTTCTGACGCCGGCCCCCATTAGCGGGGCAACCGCCACCGCTCTGGCCGGCATCGCCGTGGACAACACCAACGGCT
>NZ_BAAGZM010000877.1:0-1329 GCF_054778495.1 Hymenobacter agri | reverse complement strand
GCCCACGCTGGCCGCCCACGAGGCCGCGCTGGCCGGGCACCCGGCCTGGCAGGCGCTATACGCGCAGCTCACGGCCAGCATCCAGGCCCAGCTTTGATGCCGGGGCCGGGAGGAGTACCTTTGCGGCGGCAAATGCCGCCTATTATTCGTCTTTATTGTTTTCCGTTTTGTCTGTTTCCGCCACCACCATCACCTTTCAGTTCAGCGACGGCCAGCCGGCCCAAACCCACGTGGCGGCCTCCGGCGAGTCGGTGCTCGACGTGGCCCTCAACAACGGCATTCAGCTGCAGCACAACTGCGGTGGCGTGTGCGGCTGCAGTACCTGCCACATCTACGTGAACGCCGGCGGCGACGACCTGCCCGAGATTTCCGATAAGGAAGAAGACTTCATCGACCGTGCCGAGAACCCGCGCATCAACTCGCGCCTGGCCTGCCAGTGCGTGGTCGAGCGCGACATGCAACTCGTCGTCACCATCCCGCCCCAGCACTTCCTGGGCCACTAGTTTTAAAGTGTTGAGTTTTCAGGGTTGAGAGTTGAGTTGTTGCTGCATGAGTCAACGGCTTTCTCAACGTCTGTAATTTTCACTCAACACTTATTCCTCAACACTCAACACTCCCAAAAATGCCCCACTTTGAGCCGCCCATGCACTGGGCCGACCACGAGGATATTGCCATGGCCCTCTACGAGAAGTTCGGCGACGACTTCACCGAGGCCAAAATCTACCGCATCCGCTTCACCGACCTCATCGAGTGGGTGCTGAGCTTGGATAACTTCGACGGTACCCGTGAGCAGGCCACCGAAGGCCACCTGGAGCAGATTCAGGCTAAGTGGGTGTACGAGTGGCGCGATAACCAATAGCCTGCCGCGCTCAGGCCAACCCCGCACGGACATCCCGCGTAAGCGGCTCTGAAACGGCAGCGCGTTGCTGCTGCTTCAGGCCTTTCCGCAGCCTTTACCCGGGCGGTTGTTCGTTTCCTTTTTAGTTTTTCGCATGAAAACCGGCATCATCAAATTTTTTAACGAAGACAAAGGCTATGGCTTCGTAACCGACGACGAAACCAAGCAGGATTTCTTCGTTCACGTCACCGGCCTCAATGGAGCTACGGTAAAGCAAAACGACCGGGTAGAGTTCGACACGCAGGAGGGCCGCAAAGGCATCAATGCCGTCAACGTTCGCAAAATCTGAGCTTGAAAACCGACGGCTGGCGTTCGCGCCAGCTTCCCGAAAGCCTCTCTTTCCACGGAGAGGCTTTTTTGTGCCCGCTCCTCCCGCCGGGCGCGCAGGCAGCCCGCCGCTTCTGCCGACCTTTGCCTCCGCCGCCCGCCCC
>NZ_BAAGZM010000876.1:0-1329 GCF_054778495.1 Hymenobacter agri | reverse complement strand
CTGAGCGCCCCGGCCAGCATTGGACAGGTACTGACGCTGAACGGCAGCCTGACCACCAACGGTCAGCCCCTCACGCTGCTCTCGGATGCCACGGGCACCGCCATGGTGGTAAACAACGGCGCGGCCGTGGTGAGCGGCAACGCAACGGTGCAGCGCTACATTGACCCCACGCTCAACCCCGCCACCGGCACGGGCCCCAACCCCACCGGCCTGGGCTACCGTCACTACGCCGCCCCGGTGCAAAACACCACCGTGGCCGACCTGACGACCAGTGGCTTTACACCGGTAGTGAATGCAAACTACAACACCCAAGGCAGCGCAGTGAACCCGTTCCCCACCATCTTCGACTACGACGAGGCGCGCCTGACTGCGGCCGCTCCCGGCTTCAACCAGGGCTGGCTGTCACCCGCCGCCCTCACCGATGCGCTGGTGCCCGGCCAGGGCTACACCGTGAATATCCCGGTCAGCCAGACCGTAGATTTTGTGGGCACCCTGAACAACGGCCCCGTCAGCGTGGGCAATCTGACCCGTGGCTCGGCGGCCGATGCCGGCTGGCACCTGCTGGGTAATCCCTACCCGGCCCCGCTCGACTGGGACCAAGTGGCGCTGAGCGGCGTGAATGCGGCCGTGTACGTGTACCATTCCTCGGGCCAATACGCAGGCACGTATTCTGCCTACGCCGGAGGCATCGGCACCAACGGCGGCACCAACCAGCTGGCGCTGGGCCAGGGCTTCTTCGTCCGCACCAGCACGGCCGGCACCCCGGGGGCCGTCAATTTCACCAACGCCGCCCGCCTCACCAGCTACGCCAATCCGGTGTTCAACCGCACGGCCACCACCTTCCCGCTGGTGCGCTTGGCGCTGAGTGCCACCAACGTCCCCGCCGATGAGGCCGTGGTGTACTTCGCGGCTTCGGCCACCACTGGCCTCGATGCGGCGCTCGATGCCCCCAAGCTGCCCGCTGGTGGCGCGGGTCTGCTGGCCAGCGAAGCGGCCGGGCAGGCCTTGTCCATCAATGCCCTACCGACCTTGGGCACGGCTGATGTGGTGGTAAACCTGCGGGTGCAGGCAACTCAGCCCGGCACGTACACGCTGCAGGCATTGGAGCTGCTGAACCTGCCCGCCGGCACCTACGCCTACCTCCGCGATGCCCAGACGGGCACCCAAACCGACCTGAGCGCGGCCACCAGCTACCGCTTCGGGCTGGCGGCTGGCGCCCCGACCATGGGCCGCTTCTCGCTGCTCATTACTCAGCAGCGGGTGCTGGGCACGGCTTCGGCCCAGCTTAGCCAGCAGGTGAGCCTGTTCCCGAGCCCGGCCCGCGGCCAC
>NZ_BAAGZM010000875.1:0-1332 GCF_054778495.1 Hymenobacter agri | reverse complement strand
CCGCGCCCGCGCCGGGGTGGGGGCCAGCCCACGCACCACCTTGTCGACGAGCAGCAGGGCTTCGGCCCGCGCCAGCGTATCGGCCGGCTGGTGCAACACCCTGAGAATGCTCACCAGCAGGTTCACCACCTCGGCAAATTCCAGCGCCAGCGAATCGGCCGAGATAATGGCGTAGCCCCGCTCTTTCAGGAACTTGGCAATGGTCTTGCTGGCCCCCCGCGTGCGGCAGAGCACCGCGATATCGGCCAGCGCGTAGCCGTCGCGCAGGGCCTGCTCCACCAGCTGCAGGGCAAGGTAGCAGGTGCTTTCATCGTAGCCCAGCAGCGCCTCGGGTGCGTGGCCGGGGAGGGGCTCAGTGGTATAGGTGCCGGCGGCGGGGTCGTAGCGGAGGGCGGGGGCGTCCTTTTGGGTGAATAATAATTCCACGTGCCCCTGTTGGTCGGCCCGCTTCGACTCCGGCACCTGCTGCCCAAAATGCGCGTCATAAATCCCCGTCACCAGCCCCAGCGCCTCGTGCCGCCCACTTACCGCCTCAAAAAACGAGTTGTTAAAATCAATAATCTCCCGCGCCGACCGGTAATTTACCTGCAACGCCCGCGGCTCCAGCTTCCCCCGAAATGCCTCGTAGCGCCCCCGCAGCAGCTCGCGCATCTCCGGCTCGCGGGCCCGGGCGGCCAGGGCTTCGGTGTTGCCCTGGTGCAGGCGCAGAATCTGCTCCATCTCGCCCCCGCGCCAGCGGTAAATGGCCTGCTTGGCGTCGCCCACCGCCAGGCTGCTGTGCCCGTTGGCCAGCGTGTTTTCCACCAGCGGCAACAAATTATTCCACTGCAACACCGACGTATCCTGAAACTCGTCAATCAGAATATGCTCGTATTTCTCGCCCAGCCGCTCGTACAAAAACGGCACCGGCTCGGTGAGCACAATGCTGGCAATGCGCCGGTTAAATTCCGAAATCAGCACCACGTTGCGCTCGCGGCTGATTTGCTCCACCAGCTTGTTTAATTCACTCAATAACGACGCGTGAAATAAATACGGCTGCATGGCCGCCAGCAGTACGTAGCTGTGCAGGTTTTCGGCCCGCAGCTCGGCCAACGCCAGAAACGTGTCTTCCAGCACCGGCCGGATGGCGTCCACGTCGGCCGTTCGCTTCTCCTTCTGGGCCGCGCCGCTGCCCCACTTGCCCGACTCAAACACCTTGCGGGCGGTGGCCGTGGGCGTGTCGCCCGGCTCCAGCCAGCGCAGGGCGTTGCTGAAATGCGTAAACACCCCCTTCTCACCGCCGCTGATGTGCGCCGCCGTGAGCCCGGCCGCTTCCACGGCCTCGGTGGCCTG
>NZ_BAAGZM010000874.1:0-1333 GCF_054778495.1 Hymenobacter agri | reverse complement strand
CCGCACGCGTGCGCTGGCGGCCGGCGCCATCGGCGGGGGCATCTCGGGCTCGGGCCCGTCCATCTTCATGCTGAACAGTGACGAGGCCACCGCGCAGGCCGTGGGCACGGCATTGGGCAGCGTGTTCGCGGAGCTGGGTATTGAGTTTAACGTGTACGTGGGGCCGGTGGGCATGCAGGGCGCGTATGTGGTGGAGGAATAGATAAACCCGCCTGTCATCCTGAGCGCAGCGAAGGACCTTATCACGTCCGGACAATTGCTGAGTGGCCGTAATAAGGTCCTTCGCTGCGCTCAGGATGACAGGCGATTATTCGCATCAGCAGAAATTGAATATGAAATACTACAGCCTCCGCCACCAGTCGCCGCCGGTTGATTTCCGGCAGGCCACCATCACCGGTCAAGCACCGGACGGCGGCCTGTACTTCCCCGAAACCATTCCCAAATTCCAGCCTGGCTTCCGGCGCGAGCTGCGCGGCCTGAGCAAGGCCACCGTGGCCTTGAATGTGATGCGGCCCTACGTGGGCAGCACCATTCCGGAGGCCGACCTGCAGCGCATCTGCGCCGAAGCCGTGGATTTCGAGTTTCCGCTGGTACCGGTGCACGAAGGGGTTTCTTCATTGGAGCTTTTTCACGGGCCCACGCTGGCGTTTAAGGACGTGGGGGCGCGGTTCATGAGCCGCTGCCTGGGTTACTTCGCCAAGGCCGGCGACACCCCGCCCGTGACCGTGCTGGTAGCCACTTCGGGCGATACCGGCGGGGCCGTGGCCAGCGGCTTTCTGGGCGTGCCGGGCGTGGAAGTCGTCATTCTCTACCCCGCCGGCAAAGTGAGCCCGGTGCAGGAGCAGCAGCTCACCACCCTGGGCCAGAACATCACGGCCCTGGAAGTGGCCGGCACCTTCGACGACTGTCAGGCGCTGGTGAAACAGGCGTTTCTAGACCCCAAACTGGCCGAAAAGCGGTTTCTGACCTCGGCCAATTCCATCAACGTGGCGCGCTGGCTGCCGCAGCAGCTTTATTACTGCTTTGCCATGCAGCAGTGGCCGGCCGACGCGCCCGCGCCGGTGGTGGCGGTGCCGAGTGGCAACTTCGGCAACATCTGCGCCGGGCTACTGGCGCAGGCCTCTGGGTTGGGACTGGGCCACTTCATCGCGGCCTGCAACGCCAACGAGCCGGTGCCGCAGTACCTGCGCACGGGCACCTACACGCCGCGCCCGGCCGTGCCCACCTTCTCCAACGCCATGGACGTGGGCAACCCCAGCAACTTCGTGCGCATTCTGGAGCTGTTCGGCCACGACCTGGGCCGCCTGCGCGCCGCCCTCAGCGCCGACACCGT
>NZ_BAAGZM010000873.1:0-1342 GCF_054778495.1 Hymenobacter agri | reverse complement strand
CGGCGGGCCCGGGCCAGGTCGGCCAGGAAGAGCGGGGCGGCGAGGTTGATGCGCTGGTTTTCGGTGCGCAACGCCGCGGGCAGACGCGGTTGGAGTGCGCCGAGGTCAATACCATGGGGGTTTGCACGCAGCTTCTCCAGCGAGAGGCCGGCGCGACCGTAGGCCCCGTAGCGCAGGCCGAGGTCAATTTTGGCTTCGGGGTCTTCGGGAACGGGCGCGGTGGCGGCATCGAAGGCCTCGCCGGCTTCGAGGCGATGGCGCAGACCTTCGAATATCTCCCAGTCGTAGCGCGCATCGGGGCCTTTGTCGAACAATGGCTCGGAGTAGCGACTGGTGTTGCGGATGGCCAGGGCGTGGAAGCTCACGTCGTAGTGCGCGGTTTCGAGGCCGGTGGCGGGCGGCAGGATGTAGTGGGCGTGGCGCGTGGTTTCGTTGAGGTAGATATCGATGGACACCATGAAATCCAGCCCGGCCAGCGCGGCGTCGAGCTGCGCGCCGTTGGGGGTGCTCAGCACCGGGTTGCCGCAGCTCGTGACTAGCGCCCGTAGCTGGCCCGGGCCGGGCGTGAGCATTTCCTCGGCCAGGCAGGCCACCGGCAGCTCGCCCATAAACTCGGGCGCCTGCCGCACGCGGCTGCGGTACCGGTCGTACTTGTTATAGATACCCGGCTTGCCCAGCACGTCGAGCGCGGGCGTGGCAAACATGTAGCCGCCCGGCTCGTCGAGGTGCCCTGTCAGCAGGTTCAGGGCATTTATCAGCCACAGGCACAGCCCGCCAAACTCCTGCACCGATACCCCTACCCGGCCATAAATCACGCCCCGCTCTGCCGCCGCCAGCTCCCGCGCCAGCGTGCGGATGTCGGCCGGGGCCAGACCGGTAATAGCGCTGACGTGCTCGGGTATGAATTCGGCCACGGCCGCGCCTAGCTCCGCAATGCCATCGGTGAATTCGGCTAGCCGTCCCGGTTTCACCAGTTGCTCCACGAATAGTACCTGCGTCATCGCCAGCAGCAAAAACACGTCGGTGCCGGGGCGAATGAAATGGTGATGGTCGGCTTTGGCGGCGGTTTCGGAGCGGCGCGGGTCGACCACGACGACCTTGCCGCCGCGGGCCTGAATGGCTTGCAGGCGCTTGGCCACGTCGGGCGCGGTCATCAGGCTGCCGTAGGATACCACGGGGTTGCCGCCGAGGATGAGCCAGTGGTCGGTGCGGTCGAGGTCGGGCACGGGCAGCAGTAGCGGGTGACCGTAGAGTTGCCAGGCCGCAAAATGGTGCGGCAGCTGGTCGACCGACGAGGCCGAGAACAGGCTGCGCGAGCCCAGCGCCCGCAAAAAGCCCGGCG
>NZ_BAAGZM010000872.1:0-1343 GCF_054778495.1 Hymenobacter agri | reverse complement strand
CGCTGCAGGGTGAGCGGCAGCTGCGCGCCGCCCTGGTACCACGTGCCGACAGCCTGCTGCCCGTCGGCCGAAAGCTTACCGGCAAAGCGGCCGTGCAGGGCCTCGACGGCCAGTAGCAGGCTGTCGTGGCGCACTACTACGCTGCTGAGCGCAATGGCTTTGCCGCTTTGCTGGGGCACACTCATGGTGCCGGTAAGGGCCGGGGCTGCGCCCTGCAACTCGAAGAAGGCTTTGAGCTCGGCATTGGGGGCGGGCTTGAGACTGCCCTGCCAGAGGCCGGCCACGGAGGTCGTTTGGGCGGCGGCGGCCGAAGCCAGCAGGAGGGAAGCGGCGGTGCAGAGGAAGGCGGTTTTCATGAGAAAAATTGGAAAGTGGGTTGCGGAAGATAAGCCGAAAGGCCGGGTGGCGATTTCTGCTGGCAAAACTCCGCCCCATTGCCCGGCCCTTAAATTCTATGTGACCAACGCCCGGGCCGGCTGGTCCATCGCCCGCTTTGGGCTGACGAACCACGTTCGTCCGGTTGGTTTGCGGCGCGGGAAAGGGCGGGCCTACCTTCGTGGCCTCACTTTTCCACCGCATCAGGCCATGCTTTCCCCGCCCGTTTCTGCCGCCGCCCGCCGCACCTGGCCGAAGCGCCTGCTGCGCGATGGGCTCGCGTGGCTGCCGCTGCTGGCGCTGCTCTTGCTCACGCACCCAGCCCTGAAAACCCGCCCCCTCAATTGGCCGGCGCTGGCTGGTCTGGCCATCGGGCTGCTGGCCTGGATGGGCGGCGTGTACATCAACCATTTGGTGCTGGTGCCCCGGCTGTTTGATAAAGGCCGGTTTCTGGCCTATCTGGGGGCGCTGCTGGGGGTGGTGGCGGCGCTGCACAGTCTCACGCGGGGCCTGGAGTGGCTGTTTTTTCGGGCCGACTACCTGGCCTCGAAAGCGCCGTGGTTTATGCCGGGCCTGAATTATTTTGGGCAGCTGCTGCTGGCGCTGCCGTTTCTGTTTGTGTGGCGGGCCGTGGCCGGGCGGCGGCAGGCCGAGCGCAACCAACTACTGGCTCAGGAGCAGCAATTGCGCCTGCTCGAAGCCCAGGTGAACCCGCACTTTCTATTCAACACCCTCAATAGCCTCTACGCCCTCAGCCTCACCCAAAGCCCGCGCACGCCCGACCTGCTGCTGGCCTTATCCGGCCTTATGCGCTACCAGCTCGAAAGCACCCGCCGCCCCCAGGTGCCGCTGGCCGAGGAGCTCGATTACCTACGCAGCTACGCCCAATTGCAGGAAATGCGCCTCGGCCCGCGCTGCCCGGTGCAAGTCGAGCTGCCCACCGAGGCCGAAGCCGCCGGCCGCAGCAT
>NZ_BAAGZM010000871.1:0-1343 GCF_054778495.1 Hymenobacter agri | reverse complement strand
GCCCTGGGATGCACCCGTGGCGCTGCAGCCCGGCTTCCGGCTGCGCAAGCTGCACCAGCCCCTGCAGGATGCGGCGCTGCCAGCCGGGCATTATAATCTCATCTACTTCGACGCCTTCGCCCCCGAAAAGCAGCCCGAGCTGTGGAGCGAAACCATTTTCGCCCAGCTCTATGCCGCCGCCGCGCCCGGCGCGGTGCTGGTGAGCTACTGCGCCCAGGGCCAGTTCCGGCGCAACCTGCGCGCCGCCGGCTGGCTCACCGAGAAGCTGCCCGGCCCCCCCGGTAAGCGCGAGATGACGCGAGCCCGGAAGGAGGTTGTCGGCTAAACAAGGATGTCATGCTGAGCACAGTCGAAGCATCTCGACTGTGAAACGCAATTCAATCGAATGGTTTACTATTGCGGCAGAGATGCTTCGACTGCGCTCAGCATGACGTCCTATTCTACCTAATTCGAATCTTCAGTGAGCCGCCGATTCCTCGATACCGAAAGCCCCGGCTGGGTAGCCGATGGCCTCATTAGCGAGGCGCAGCGGCAACAGCTGCTGGCCCGCTACCCGCAACAGGCCCCCGCGCTGGGGCTGCTACCCATTCTGGGCAGTGTGCTGGTAGGCCTGAGCGGGCTGAGCGTGGTAGCCGCTAACTGGCAGGGGCTGCCTGCGGCTCTGCGGCTGGCGCTGCTGCTGGGCAGCCTGGTGGGCAGCTACGCCGCGGGCAGCTACTTCCTGCGGCGCGGCAACCCCGACCTGGGCCACGGCCTCATCGGGCTGGGGCTGATTCTGTTCGGGGCCAGCATCATTCTCATCAGCCAGCTCTACCAGTTGGTGGGCTACGATGCCAGCGGGCTGCTGGCCTGGGTGGTGGCTGGCGTGGGCATGAGCTACGTGTACGGTTCGCGGCTGCTGGTGCTGCTCACGGTGCTCATCGGGGCGGCGGTGCAAACGTACTGCGTCGAGTCGTTGGGCATCTTCAGCTATGTTACGGCCTGGCTGGTGGCGGGCGGGCTGGGCTACTATTGGTGGCGGCGGCCCGATGTGGTGGGCAGCTACGTGCTGGCCGCCGGCCTGCTCTGGCAGGCGGGCCTGCTCATCATTGCGCTCCACGCCAAGATTACCTGGTTTTTTGTGCCAGCCATGCTCATCTACGCGGCCGGCGACTGGCAGCCCAACCGCCTCGGCGGCCGGGCCTTGCAGGTGCCGCCACTGGTGGCGGCTTACCTGTTCATGTTCGGGCTGGCCATTTTTGGCGAAGCCGATGCCTACGCCAACGTGCTGCGGCCCCCGCTGCTGCCCTACTTGGGGGCGCTGGCGGCGGTGTTGGCCGTGTCGGTGGCCGGCAAGCGGGCAC
>NZ_BAAGZM010000870.1:0-1344 GCF_054778495.1 Hymenobacter agri | reverse complement strand
GCCCGCAGCAGCTCCAGCACCAGCGCGCGGCGGGTGCGATACACGTCGTTCAGCTCCGCGAACCAGTCGTTGCCCACGGCCAGGGCCGCCACCGCCGCCTGCTGCACCGGCAGAAACATGCCCGAATCCATGTTGCTCTTGAAGCGCAGCACGTTGGCGATGATGTCGGCCCGGCCGGCCAGTAGGCCCACGCGCCAACCGGCCAGGTTATGGCTCTTACTCAGCGAGTTCAGCTCGATGGCTACTTCGCGGGCGCCGGGCACGGCCAGCAGGCTGATGGGCGGCGTTTCGTTCAGGATGAAGCCGTAGGGGTTATCGTGCACCAGCAGGATGTGGTGGGCGGCGGCGAATTCCACGAGGCGCGTGAGGAACGGCAGGCCGGCGGCCGTGCCGGTAGGCATGTGCGGGTAATTCACCAGCATCAGCTTCACGCGGGAGAGGTCGGTGGCGGCCAGGGCGTCGAGGTCGGGCAGCCAGCCGCTGGCTTCGGTGAGGTCGTATTCGCGCACCTCAGCTCCGCAGATTTCGGCCACGGCCCGGTAGGTCGGGTAGCCGGGGTTGGGAATGAGCACGGCATCGCCAGCTTCCAGAAACGTCATCCCAATGTGCATCAGCCCCTCTTTCGAGCCTAGCAGCGGCAGGATTTCGGTGGCCGCATCGAGCGCCACGCCATAATGCCGCTGGTAGAATTCGGCCATCGCGCCGCGCAGGGCGGGCGTGCCCTGGTAGCTCTGGTAGCCATGAGCATCAGGCCGGGCGGCCGACTCGGCCAGGGCCGCTACCACGCTGGGGTGCGGCGGCAGGTCGGGGCTACCGATGCCCAGGCTGATGATGTTGGCCCCGGCCGCATTGAGGGCGGCCAGCTCGCGCAGCTTGCGCGAGAAGTAGTATTCGCCGGTATGGGCTAAGCGGCTGGCGATGGTTAGGTTCATGGAAATGGGTTGATGCAGTTGGGTACAACTCCCCTCCTTACCAAGGAGGGGATGTTTTCGCGCAGCGAAAACTGGGGTGGTTGAGGGCGTTGGCGTCGTTAGGCAAAGTGTGGCCCGGCGTGTCGTTCTGGTGTCGTTCAATGCGCTAACCACCCCAGCCGGCGCTTTGCGCCAGCGTCCCCTCCTTACCAAGGAGGGGAGTTTCGGCCATGCTGCCGCGGCGGTAGGCGCCCAGCACCCGCAGCTCCTCCGTCACGGGCTCCAAATCCAGCAGCAGCGCCTCCAGCTGCCCCGGCGCGGCAAATTCCACGTCGGCGTGGAAGCCGTAGTGCCAGGGCTGCCCCGGCCTGGGGCACGATTGCAGCTTGCTCAGGTTCAGGCCGTGGGCGGCCACCCGGGCCAACACCGCGGC
>NZ_BAAGZM010000869.1:0-1353 GCF_054778495.1 Hymenobacter agri | reverse complement strand
CTGCGCTGGCCCAGCCCGCCGCGGCGGGCTCGCTTGCCGATGCCCGCATCTACTACCACGGCACGGCCCCCAGCGGCAACTCGGCCGCCATCGGCAACGGGTTCAACAACCGCAGTCAGGTGCGGGTAAACGGCGCCTATCAGCCCTACAATATTACCTGGAGCCTGTCGGAGCCTTATGCCGCGCACGAGTGGTTTCCCTGCAAACAGGTACTCACCGATAAGGCCGACTCCAGCGACGTGTGGGTGACCACCACGCTGCCCAACAAGGTGGGCTCGAACGGGATGCTGGCCCGCACCGTGACCCTGCCCGCCGGCAAAGTGCGCTACGAATGGAAGTCGCGCCATCCCATTGCCTACTACCTGATTTCGGTGGCCGTGGCCCCGTACCTCGAAACCGTCAGCTATGCGCAGCCGGTGGGTGGCCCTCAAGTGCCCATCATCGATTACGTGTACGACCAGAATACGCTGAGCTACTACCAAACCGAAATTGGTCGCACGGCCGGCTTCATCGAAAACTATTCCAGCCTGGTCGGCCTCTACCCGTTTGCCGACGAGAAGTACGGCCACAGCATGGCCCCCCTCGGCGGCGGCATGGAGCACCAGACCATGACCACGCAGGATGGCTTCACCTTCACACTCACGGCCCACGAGCTGTTTCACCAATGGTTTGGCGATAACGTAACCTGCGCCAGCTGGGAAGACATCTGGCTGAATGAGGGCTTTGCTTCCTACGGCGAATACCTGTCGCTGCAAGCCCTGGCCACGCCCGCCGATGCCCGCGGCTGGATGGATAATGCGCATACGTACGCCCAGCGCAACAATGGCTCGGTGTACGTGGCCGACACCACCAACGTAGGCCGCATTTTCGACTATTACCTCACCTACAAAAAGGGCGCGGCTGTGGTGCATATGCTGCGCTACCTGCTGAACGACGACACCAAGTTCTTCCGGGCCCTGCGCACCTACCAAACCCAGTACCGCGGCCGCACGGCCCGCACCATCGATTTGCAGCGCGTGTTTGAGGCCGAAGCCGGGCGTTCGCTCACGTATTTCTTCCAGCAGTGGTTTCGGGGACAGGGCTACCCCACGTTCAGCGGCCGCTGGAACCAGGTGGGCAGCACCGTGGTGCTGCGTGTAACGGAAACCGCTTCTGAACCCGCCGCCACACCTTTTTTTGATACTGATGTCGACTACCGCCTGACGTTCACCAACGGCACCACCCAAACCGTGCGCCTGCATCAGGGCCAGGCTGTGCAGACCTTCCAGTTTGCCGCGGCCGGCACCGTCGCCAGCATCGCCGTCGACCCCGACCAGTGGGTGCTGGACCTGCCCGCCCCCGCGCCCGTGCGCG
>NZ_BAAGZM010000868.1:0-1355 GCF_054778495.1 Hymenobacter agri | reverse complement strand
ACTGCACCGGCTGCAAGCCGTGGTGCGTGAAGCGGGCCCAGCCCCCCTCCTGCCGCACCCAGTACAGCGGCGCCTCCCAGCCCTGGGCCTGGGCCAGGTCCCAGCCCTCGCCCATCCAATAGCGGAAATCGCGGTAGCCCCCGGCCTCGATGAAAGCCAGGTACTCGCCGTTGGTCACGAGGCGGTTTTGTAGCTCAAACGGGGCCAGCAGCACGTCGTGCGCCGCCAGCTCATTATCAAAGCAAAAGCCTTCCTCCTGAAACCCGATGCGGTGCACTCCGCCCGGCACCGGCAGCCAGGCCGCTGCGCTTAATGAAGAATCAGGAATGAAGAATGAGGAATTAGCGGCGCCTGGCAATTCCTCATTCTTCATTCCTGATTCTTTATTCAAATAAGCCGGCGCCAGCGGGCTGGTGCTGAGGATGTATTTGATGTCGGTGGCCAGCAGCTCCTGGTGCTGCTGCTCGTGTTGCAGGCCCAGCTCCAGCAGCTCGTAGAATAAGGCGGGCAGTTCGGCTTCACCTTCCAGCAGGGCTAGCAGGGCGGTGTCGACGTGGGCGCGGTAGGCCAGCACCTCGGCCAGGGCCGGGCGCGAGAGTGTGCCCCGGTCGGCGCGGTTCACGCGCGAGCCCAGCGAATTGTAGTAGGAATTGAACAGGTAGGCGTACTGCGGGTGAAATTCCTGGTAGCCGGGCGCGTACTCGCGCAGCAGAAACGTTTCCCAGAACCAGGTGGTATGGGCCAGGTGCCACTTGGGCGGGCTCACGTCGAGGGTGGGCTGCACCACCGTGTCTTCGGGCAGCAGCGGGGCGCACAGGGCCTGGCTTTGGGCGCGCACGGCGCGGTAGCGGGCCGCCCAAGCCGTTGGGGCCGGGGCCAGCGTCGGCATTGAATCGGAAGTAGTAAGGAGCATAAGCTGGCAGGAAGAAGGCGCCACGCGCCGGGGTGTGAGTGGCTAACCGAAAGCCGGGCCCGGAGGTTACGCCCCCGCCCGCAATGGTGGGTTTGAGAAGCGCAGATGCACCCCGGCAAGCCCCCAGGAAAACACGCAGACGGTCCCCATTAATACGTAGAAGCTCCTCCGTATAAAGTGCCATTTACAACGCATTTGCTTGAGAATATGGAACCTATCGTGGGCGCTTGTGTAGTATTGCCACCTGCCTGCAGGCAGCTTTTATCGTACCGCCCCTTCTGTACAAACCTATGGCAACTTCCTCCCTCACCCCGGTCACTCTTACTGCTACCGCCACTTCGGCCCCGGCCAAGCCCGCCACCCGCCCCGCCAACCGCGTGGGTACCAAAAGCCGCCGCGGCTTTGCGGCCATGAGCCCCGAAACCCAGCGCCGCATTGCCAG
>NZ_BAAGZM010000867.1:0-1358 GCF_054778495.1 Hymenobacter agri | reverse complement strand
GGCCCGCACCAGCAGCACCTGCTGGGTATCGGCCAGCTTGGGGCCGGTGCCGGGGGCGGCCTGCTGGGCTGCGATGCTTTCCTTGAGGGCCTGCAGGCGGGTGGTGAGGCGCTCGGTTTCGAGCTGGATGGCCGGTAGGCGGGTGCGCATTAGGGCCGCGCCTTTCTGCACTTCTGCGCTCCAGTTGGCCTGGGTGCCGGTGGGCAGGGTTTGGTTGGCCAGCAGGAAGGCTTTTTCCTGAGCCAGCCCTTGCAGCTCGGCTTCGGCGCGGCGCACGGCGGCCTGGGTGCGGGCCAGGCTGTCGGTCTGAGCTTTGGTGCGGGGGGCTGGCTCGGCGGCTTCGTCGTCGGCGAGGTCATTTTCGCCGCCCACGCTTTGCAGCTCGGCCCCGTCGCCAAGCTGTACTTCCATGTTTTCCTCGTTGAACAGGGGCGAGAGGCCGTTCACCACCACGCGGTTCAGGCCGGGGGCCAGCAGCACGTCGCCCCGGTGCTCCAGAGTGGTGCCGTTGAGGTATACCGTGGCGCTCACCAGCGGCGGCCGGGTGCTGGCCGGGTTGGTTTGGGCGGCGGCGGGGCGGGCCAGCAGCAGCACGGGCAGTAGCAGGAGCAGCAAGTAGCGGTGGGGCATGTTCGGGGCAGGTGGTTGTGGAATGAGCCGGTCGAAGATAGCCGCCGCACAGCTCTGGCTGGCGTGCTGATAGACAGTAATTACCCCTTTTCAATCCGCAGACCGCTGCTCAGAGGACTCATAGCGCTTTAATAGGTTCAGTATGGAATCATTTCTAATAATAAAGCCACCGTATGATTGGATTATGGGATAGCCGTAGATGGTTTTCAATACGTCCACTCTATTGCTGGTACCATCAGCCATGTAGGAATCTATGGCATATACTTCCACGCCGTATTTAGCTGGCGTGCTTTCCCAGTCGGTTATGTATGACCTCTTTAGCGCATCGGCCAGGGCACTGATTTCAGCGCTTTTCCTGATGTAAAATGTCGATTCTTGGGTAGTGGTATCAACATGCGTTACCTCGCAGTATTTCACCTGCCGGTAGTTGAAAGCCTGCAGGCGCGCCATTGCCTCCTGCTCATCCTCGCCGCAGCTTACCAGCAAACCGGCCTGCAATACGCAGAGTAGCATTGTTAATTTGAAGCGCATGTTGTTAGGATAGCAAGAATAGTTAGGCAGGCTACAGTCTGGCGAAATGAACAGGCCGAAGAAAGCCGTTGCGCGGCAGCGGCTGGGCGCCGGCCGCTGGCGTGCGTCTGCGACGCGCGCCAGCAAGGGGTTCTTACACGCTCCAGCCTTTGCAACGGCTCATCGGTACTTGACACCGGCCAGTGCCGAGGCACTTA
>NZ_BAAGZM010000866.1:0-1363 GCF_054778495.1 Hymenobacter agri | reverse complement strand
GTCATTGCAGAGCGCATTCAGCAGCAGCACCCGGCTGGTGTCGGCGCGAGTGGCGGCCAACTGGCGGCGCAGGCTGTCGGCCACCGGGCTTTGCCCGGCCACCGGGCCCACCACGAACAGCAAAAGGAAGCAGAAAAGCAAGGCGCGCACTGGCAGGACGGGATGAAATGCAGCCGCGGAAGATACGGCCGCCTCCGCGATTACCGCCCGCGGCCTCGGGCTATTTACTCACCGCGAAATGCGCGTTGTATTCCTGCACCAGCTGCGGCATGTGCTTGTAGCCGGCGTCGGGGGCCTGCTGCTGCACGCGGGCGGCCAGGGTGGGGTAGTCGGCAAACGCGGCGGCCATCAGCTTGGCGAAGGCTTTGTCGCCGCGCGGCACTTCCTGTATTTCACCACCGGGCACTTTCACAAACCAGAAGTATTTGTCGTGCGAGCCCACCGGAATAACGTAGGCCCCCACCGGCAGCGGAATGGGAATGTACATGTTGGCCTTCGTGATGAAGTAGCCGTAGGTTTTGGCGGCCCCGGCGGGCGTCATGTTTTCGGCTAGCATGCCCAGCGGCTTGCCATTGCGGGTGAGGGCGTCGAGCGTGTGGCCTTCGACCTGCATGGTGCGGATGCGCTCAACGGCCATTTCCTTGACGGCCGGGGGAGGGAGCTCGTTGGGCGGCCGCTCGTAGCACAGCACTTTGTCGTGCATAAACAAGTCGTAGCTGGTCACGTACCCGCGCACCTGCTTGCCGCTCAGCATCGTGAATGTAACCGGGGCGAAGGTGATGGGCGCATTGCGGGCCGCCCGCAGCGAATCGACGCGGGTAGCCACGCGGGCGGGCTTTTGGGCGTGAGCCGCGGGTGTAGTACCCGCCACGAGCAGGGCCGTGACCAGCAGCCGGGCAATGGAAAAGCGGGAAGCAAACATAAATTGGAAGATGAAAGGCCGGGCAAGATAGTCGCGCCGCCCTCAACAACTGCGCCCGTCTCAGGTTACCCCATTATGCCCACGCCCACCACCCTCGCCCCCGCCGACCTGGCCGGCATCACTGCCTTCGCCGGCCTGCCCACCGACACCATTGCCTGGCTGCTGGCCCACAGCGAAGGCCGCAGCTACGCCGCCGGCGAAACCATTTTCGAGCCCGGCTCGCCGGCCGAGTACATGGTAGCCATCCTGCGCGGCGGCATTCAGTTCTACGCGGTGCAGGGCGGGCAGCGCGAGCCCATATTCCGCATCGAAGCCGGGCAGGTATCGGGCGTGCTGCCGTATTCGCGGCTGCGCACCATTGCCGGGCAGGGCGTCGCGGCGGCCGACACGCTGCTGTACGTGCTACACCGCGACCATTTCCCGGCCCTCGAGGCGGCCAGA
>NZ_BAAGZM010000865.1:0-2093 GCF_054778495.1 Hymenobacter agri | reverse complement strand
CCCTGGGAAGGCCAGCTGCTGCGCCCGCCCCGGGCTTGCAGTCCCGAGGCCGGCCAGCGCCAGCCCAACTCCCAGCACGGCCGGGCGCGATGAAAAAACAGCAGGGAATCCAGCAAACCAGGTCATTGCGCACGAGCCGTAAAAAGCAACGAGAAAAGCCCGGCCGCTCCCACTCACCACCGGTGGCAGCCGGGCAATTCCCGGAATAATATTACGGGCTATAGGGGCCGGGCTGTGCGAAATGCAGCGCTTTTATTCGCGCAAACGTTGCCGGGAACGATGCCAGTTTGCGGCATGAAAAGCGGGTGAAAGGGAGAATGGGGCGGGTAGAACACTAAACGAAAACAAGCACGTCATGCTTCGACTGCGCTCAGCATGACGTGCTTGTTTACTGTCTGGTATCCTAATTACTCTTTTTCAAACACCGCCGATACCCAGCTGCGCAGGGTGCGGTGGCGCTGGTAGCGCAGGCCGTGCTTGCTGGCCTCGGCCTGAATTTTCGGGAGGTCCTCCTCGTAGAAGCCGCTGAACAGGATGGGCCGGCCGCTGGGCAGCAGGCGGGCGTATTCGTGCATGTCTTCGAGCAGCACGTTGCGGTTGATGTTGGCCAGAATCAGGTCGAAGGGCTCTTCGTTCGCCAGCGTCTCCACGCCGCCCAGGCGGCACTCGATGCCGTGGCACTGGTTTTCGGCGGCATTGTCGCGGGCGTTTTCCACGGTCCAGGGCTCGGTATCCACGGCCAGCACCTGGCGGGCGCCCAGCATTTCGGCCATGATGGCCAGAATGCCGGTGCCGGTGCCCATATCCAGCACGCGCAGCCCCTTGTGGCTCACGTCGAGCTGGTTTTCAATCATCAGGGCCGTAGTTTCGTGGTGGCCGGTGCCGAACGACATGCGCGGCATAATCACGATGTCGTAGTCGACGCCCGCCGGTTCGGGGTGGAAGGGCGCGCGCACCGACACGCGGTCGGCGATGACGAGCGGCTGGAAATTCTTCTCCCACTCGGCGTTCCAGTTCTGACGGGTGATGGTGCGGTGCGAGTGGTTCAGCTCGCCGATACCCGAGTAGCGGCTCATGATTTCGGCCACCGCGTCGGGATTGAACACGTCCTCGGTGGTATAAGCCTGGAAGCCCTCGTCGGTGTCCTCAAAGGTGTCGAAGCCGACTTCGGCCAGCTCGGCCACCAGAATGTCGGCCAGCTCGCGCGGCGCTTCAACGGTCAGTTCAATAAAATCCATGTTGCTTATGGGATAAGTAATTGAGCAATCCTAGAACGTCATGCGCCGAAGCATCTCGCGTGCTGAAGTAATCCTAACGATTGGATTTACTACCACACGCGAGATGCTTCGGCTGCGCTCAGTATGACGTTCTTTTTTCGTTCTGAAGTCACAAAGGTCGCCCAAAAAATCAGGCCCCAATGCTGCGCCACAGCTTGCGGCGCAGGTCGCCGTCGTTGCGTAGCACGGCGCGCACCGGCCACCAAGCCGAAGCCATGATGACGGCTGCCAGCGCGATGCGCGCCCACCACCACGGTAGGAAATACAGCGCCGCCGCCGTGCCAATGGTGGCAATGCTCATGAGCGTGCTGGCATTGCGGTTGTTGCTGAACTGCACCACTTTCTTCACTTCCTTGGCCTGGTAGAGGCTGCCCCACAGTCCCAGGCTGGTGAGGGCGGCCGCGCCCAGCGGCAACAGCCCCAGGTAGGGCCAGAAGTTGCGCGGAAACAGGGCCAGCAGCACGCCTGCCGTCAGCACAACATCGAGCGCCACTACCGGCAGCACCAACCGCAGGTACAGCGCCAGCACCCGCCGCGTGAGGCCGAGGCGCTGAATTTCGTTGGCCACCAGCGGGCGGATGAAGCCGAACAGGTTATTATTCAGATAAGTAAAACCAATGGCCGGCATCAGCGCCAAATAGAAGAAGGACTGGTTCTTGAATTTGGCACCGCTGGCATCTAGCCCCACCAGGTTGAGCGTGAGCAGCAGGATTTTCAGCGCCAAACCCATCAGCAGCAGCGACCACACGCGGCGCAAATACGCCCGTTGCTCGGGCCGGAGCCGGGCCAGCAGCGAGCCCGCGCCGGTGGCGGCCC
>NZ_BAAGZM010000864.1:0-1371 GCF_054778495.1 Hymenobacter agri | reverse complement strand
ACCTACTGGCCGGCGGCAGCTGGGCCGCCAGCACCCGCCACACCACCGAGGACGCCCCCGCGCCCGGTATCGGCTCCGTCGAAACCACGGAATATGGCCTCCCTTATTTGCGACGCTTCGCGGGCAGCACGGGCGTCCGGCTGGGCTTCGACCGCTACGCCCTCACGGCCCGCTACCGGCTCAGTCCGGCTTTCGCCAGCGGCTCCGCAGCCTGGCCCGAGCTGCCGCGCTGGGTGGTGGGGGTGGAAGTAGGCTTGTTTTGAAAACGGAAGGCCGCCGCGGCCGGCCATATCAGGGTTTTGCGCGGGCGCTTAAACCAAGGGCCGGCTTTTCTGCGTAGAATGCCCGTTGCGCAATCAGCCGGCGGCTTGCCCAAGCCGCCCGCAGCAGCAGCACTTTCTGAAATGGGCATATTCGCTCATTCTATTTCTCCCATACCTTCGCACGACCGGAGCCCGAGCGGCCCGCGTTTTAATTCCATATGAAAGCCCCCATTTTAAAAATATCGAGCCTGGCCCTGCTGGCCATCGGCTTCCAGCTTACTTCCTGCGTGAGCACTGAGCGTGAGGCCAGTACCTCGACCAAAGACCCGCGGGCTACTTACACGCCGCCGCCCGCCGGCAGCCGCACCCGCATCAACGGCAAAACGGTGCTCAACACGGTGCGGGCCACGCACGCTTTCTCCAACCCCGGCACCGACGATAATTTCGTGCTGCAGCTGCGCGGCGAGCGGGTACTCACCGGCCAAGCGCACCTCATCGTCACCAGCAGCACCGGCGATACCATTCGCCACGAAGTGATGCCCGCCCGCGCCCTGCTGACCCACGCCGATGCTGGCCTGGCCCGCTCGGCCAGCGTGCGCGACCAGGAAATTGCTATTCTGCAGGCCATGAACTCGTTTTTCACGCCCGCGCACTTCACGCAGCCTGCCGTGCCCGCCGGCACGGCCCAGCCAGCCGAGATGGACACCAAAACCTGGGTCACCCTGCGCGAAGACCCCACCGCCGTGGGCTTCGACTACACCGGGGCTGGCGGGGCCGAGCGCCGCATGGCCTATTCCCAGAAACTGGGCAAAGCCGTTGTTATCAGTCAGTAAATCACCCGTTGGCTTGGCCGGCAGCAGTTGCCGGTCAAGCCAATTCTTCTTTCCCCATCCATGAAATTCCTGCTTTCCTTCGCCGTCGTCCTCATCCTGATTCTGGCGTATTTCCGCCTGTTCCCATCCGCGCCCATCAACCCGGTATTGCCCGTTGAGCCCGGCCAGGAAGAAGTGAACGGCCACAATGCCGACGTACCCAAAGGCGCGGGGGCTATGGCCCCCGCCGCCGAGGGCGAAGAGGCCGCCGAAGCTGGTGCCGCCGCCGTGGCCCC
>NZ_BAAGZM010000863.1:0-1372 GCF_054778495.1 Hymenobacter agri | reverse complement strand
AGCGGCACCGTGGTAGTGGCCGGGCTGAAAGCCAGAATTTCGCCCGGCACCAGGTCGCGCAGGTCTTCCACCACCAGCACGGCGGCTTCGGCCACCGAGGCCACTACTACGTGTCGGGGCTGCCAGCGCTGCACCAGCTCGCGCACCTGGGCCGCCGTCAGGCCAGCCGCCATCTCGCGCAGCAGCGGGCCGTCGAAGGCGCCGGCCTTCACGGCCGTGTTGCCGATGTCGAGGGCAAGGGTGTGCATGGGTGTTTGGCAGTTTAAAAAAGAACGTCATGCCGAGCGAAGTCGAAGCATCTCGCGTGCAGCAGTAAACCCAATCGTTGGAGTTACTACCACATGCGAGATGCTTTGACTTCGCTCAGCATGACGTTTTACTTGTTATCCTCGGCAAAGGCCTACAGGAAGTATTTCAGGCGAATTACCTCCTGCTCGCTCAGGAAGCGCCATTTGCCACGGGGCAGGTCCTTCTTGGTGAGGCCGGCGTACTGCACGCGGTCCAGGGCCACTACCTCGTAGCCGAGGTGCTCGAAAATACGGCGCACAATGCGATTGCGGCCGATGTGAATCTCGATGCCCACGAAGTGCGCATTGCCCGCCACTACGGCCACGTCGTCGACCACAGCCTTACCGTCTTCCAGCTCCAGGCCATCCGAAATCTGGCGCAGGTCATCTTCCGTCAGCGGGCGGCTCAGCTCCACCTGGTAGATTTTCTTGTTCTTGTGCGAGGGGTGCGACAGCTTCTGCGCCACCTCACCGTCGTTGGTGAAGAGCAGAAGGCCGGTGGTGTTGCGGTCGAGGCGGCCCACCGGGAAGATGCGCTCCTTCGAGGCGCCGGCCACGAGGTCCATCACCGTGCGACGGCCTTCGGGGTCTTCGGTGGTCGTGATGAAGTCCTTGGGCTTGTTCAGCAGCACGTACACCGATTTCTCGCGGTTCAAATTGGTTTTGCCGTACTGCACCGTGTCCTCGGGCTGCACTTTGTAGCCCATTTCCGTCACTACCTCGCCATTCACCCGGATTTCGCCGGCGGCAATCAGCGCGTCGGCCTCGCGGCGCGAGCAGATGCCGGCGTTGGCGATGTAGCGGTTCAGGCGCGTTTCATCGGCTCCGAAGTCGTCTTCCTCGCGGCGACGCTTGTTGCCGCGGGTTTTGTCGGCTTCGTAGTGCTTTAGGTTTTTGTAATCGGGCGCTTCGCCGGGCTTTTCGCCGTACTTCGGCTTGTCGGCGCGGTTATCGAGGCCCACGGGGCGGGCCGGGCGCGGCTTGTCTACGCTGGCTCCGTAGCCCGTGCCCGAGCGGCGCACGCTACGCTCCTGGGCTTTCAGGGCTTCGCGGCGCTCGGCAAAGCTGCCGGGTGCGGGGGCCCA
>NZ_BAAGZM010000862.1:0-1385 GCF_054778495.1 Hymenobacter agri | reverse complement strand
GCGGCAGTGCCACCGCCGCCAGCCGCGCCACCAGCACCACCCCAATGGCCGCCACGCCCGGCAGCACCGTGCGCCCGGGAATATTCAGCACAAGCACTTCCAGCCCCATCAGCACAAATAGCAGCGCGTTCAGCACCTCGTCAATCAGCTCCCAGAACTTGTCCACGTAGTCCTGCGACTCCTCTGAGAGCATGCTGCCGTGGCGGCTGAAGTGGCCTACCAGCAGCCCAGCCATCACCATGGCCAGCGGGCCCGAGGTGTGCAGGCGCGTGGCCAGGGCCGTGCCGCCGGCCGCCTCGACCAGCGTAATCAGCACCTCCACTTGGTAGTTATCGATGGTGCGCAGCAGCCAAGCCGTGCCCAGCCCCAGGGCCGTACCCAGGGCCAGCCCGCCCACCGTTTCGCGCAGAAAAATGCCCAGCGCGTGGCTCACACTCACCTCGCCGGGCCCGAGCAGGGCCACTTCCAGCGTCACCACAAACAGCACCACGCCCACGCCGTCGTTGAATAGCGACTCGCCCACAATTTTAGTTTCGAGCGATTTGGGAATGTTGGCCTTGGTGAGGATGCTGAGCACGGCCACCGGGTCGGTGGGAGAAATCAGCGCCCCAAACAGCAGGCAGTAGATGAACGGCGTGGGCAGCCCCAGCCACGGCAGCAGCAGGTACATGGCGCCGGCCACCAGCCCGGTGCTCAGCGGCGTGCCCACCAGTGCCAGCACGCTCACCGGCCAGCGCAGCCGCCCCAGGCTGCGGGTGTCGACGTGCATGGCGCCCGCAAACAGCAGAAAGCCCAGCATCACCTGCATCACGATGGTGCTGAAATCGAGCTTGTTCACCAGCCGGCCAAACTCCAGCACCGGCTTCACCTCGAAGCGCGCCAGCCCCACCAGCGCCAGCGAGGCCACCAGCCCCAGCACCATCAGCCCGATAGCCGTGGGCATTTTCAGAAAGCGCAGGTTGAGGTAGGCAAACGCGGCGGCCGTTACGAGCAGCAGCGCCAAGGCGGTGTAGAGGTCCATGGGGGCAAAGAGTGAATGGGTGAATGGGTGAATAAGCGAATGAGTGAATGAGAAAGCGTGCTTGCGTACCTAGCGGGCACTCGAACAAGCATTCACTCATTCACCCATTCACTCATTCGCTCATTGATGCCAGCGCCGCTTCAATGCGCGCCACCATCGCATCATCTACGTCCAGATGCGTGACGAAGCGAATCCACTGCGGCCCGAAGCTGCTGGCCCGGATGCCCTGCACTTCGAGTGCCGCCAGGAAATCGGCGGCCGGCAGCGCGTCGTGCAGGCGGAAGATGACGAGGTTGGTTTCCGGGTTCAGCACCTCGGCCACGTAGGGCTGCCGGCGCAGCGTGGCGGCCAGCTGCGCGGCGCG
>NZ_BAAGZM010000861.1:0-1386 GCF_054778495.1 Hymenobacter agri | reverse complement strand
CCAGCCTTTCTGGCCCCGGCCCAGGCCCAGCCCAATCAGCCCCGCGCCCAGCGCTACTCGCCCCAAACGGCCCGCCGGCGAAGCCATTGCCCGCAAAAACTGACTCTTATTCACAACAGACATAACAGATTGACAAAGATTCGCTCAACGTTACGCAAAATTACGCCGGGGCGGGCATGGGCGGTGTACCCCGAATTTTTTATTCGGGCCGCATGCGTGAATTAATGAGACGGACTGGCGGGCCGAATAAAAAATTCGGGGTACTCCGCCTGGCACAGCTCGCGGCTTAGCGGCCGTAGATGTGGAAGATACCTTTGTCGGTGGGCGTCCAGAGGCAGGCGCGCTGGCCGCTGGCTTTCAGGCCGTTGTTAGTCCAGGTGTTGCAGGTGTAGAGGAAGCTGTAGACGCGCGGCGCTTCGTAGAAAGCGTCGTTTTCGGCGTAGCTGTGGCCTTTGATGTGCTCGAAGCGGCCCTGCGCATCCTGCCGGAAGCTGGTGCGGATATATTCGACCAGGCGGGCGTATTCGGCCCGGCTCAAGTGCAGCTCGATAGTTTGGGGGCCGGGCGCCATGGTGCGGAAATAGGTGGTGTGCATGGCAGCCGAGCCCAGCCAGAACGCGGCCTTGAAAGCCGTGCTGAACTTGAGGTCGGCCCAGGTGGGCGTGTCGAGGTAAAAGCCCTTGTCGCCCCAGCCGAAGCCCACGTAGGGCAGGGTACTGTCCTGCGACGGGATGTTGGCGTAGGGCAGCAGCGGCCGCCAGTCGAACTCGGGGCTGACGACGGGCAGCACAATGTCGGTATGCGCCCCGTTGGTGTGCAGGAACACGGGCACGTCGGCCGGGGCGTTGGGGTCGGCCTTGGGCACCGGAATGCGCGGGATGACCAATGCTGCTCCGGCGTACACGGCAATGAACGCCATGAAGGAAATAAGACCGTAGCCGCCGACGCGGGCCGCTTTCTGAATAGGTGTGGGCATTGAATACAAGAAAAACCGGGCTGTAGCCGCAAGCCTATACGGACGCCGCCGCCCAACAGCCAACGGCCGGGGCCGGGCCAGTACATTTGCCCGCCGCGCCGGGTTTTTGGGGCGGTTCCAGCTCCTTTCCCGCCATGTGGACCTCCGCCGCCGTGCGCCGGGCTGCCCTCGAAGCCGAGTGGCAGCAGCCCGCGCCCCGCTTTCGCAACGTTGCCCTGATTGCCCGCTACCACGCCATGCAAGCCAGCGCCCCGGCCTGGCACCACCTCGACAACCAGACCTGGCACGACCTGAACGGCGAAGAGCTGTTTGCTCTGCTCGATGGCACCGTGAGCCGCGTGGGCCAGCAATGCCTCTACCACCGGCTGCGCACCCCGCTGGGCGACGCCGGCCCACTGCGTGCGTTCGAC
>NZ_BAAGZM010000860.1:0-1392 GCF_054778495.1 Hymenobacter agri | reverse complement strand
GGTGGAGCAGGTGCTCGCCGCGCTGCCCGCCGAGCTGGCGGCGCTGGCGGCTGCTTAGGAGTCATCGGCACGATGTAGAGACGCATATTTGCGTCTTGTCGTTGAACGATATTATTCGGACGCGGCAAGGCGGCGCGTTTCCGGCCGTTCAACGACGAGACGCAAATATGCGTCTCTACATTGTTCAGGCGAATTCCTGCGTAGGCTTGCCGCCTACAGGGTTTTCAGCTGGTCGCGCAGGGTGGTTTGGTAGGACTTACCTACTGGCACCTGGTAGTCGCCCAGCAGCAGCACGTGGTCGTCGACGGCATCGATGCGACGGGTGTTGACGATGTAGGAGCGGTGCACGCGCACGAAATGCGCGAAGGGCAGCCGGTCTTCGAGGATTTTGAGGCTGGCGTACACGATGTGCTTCTGCGTGGCCGTGACCAGCACCGAGTACGTGGCCAGGGCTTCGATGTACAGCACATCGTCGAAATTGAGGCGCACCAGCCGCCCGTTCACCTTCACAAATAAATCGGCCGCGCCCGGTGTCGGCAGCTCGACGGTGGCCGGCGGGCGCGGCAATTCGGGCTCCGGGGGGCGGCGGGCACGCACCAGCTGCATGGCCTGCAGAAAGCGCGGATATTCCACCGGCTTCACCAGGTAGTCGATAACGGGCAGCTCGAAGGCTTCCACCGCAAACGCCTCGTGCGAGGTGACCAGCACAATGGCCGGCAGCGGCTTGGGCAGCACCCGAATCAGGTCGAGGCCGGTGAGGTGCGGCATCTCGATGTCGAGTAGCAGCACCTGCACCGGGGGCTTGGCGTGCAGGTAGTGCAGTGCCTCGCGGCCATCGGGCAGGGCGGCCTGGAGGGTCAGGCCGGGGGTGATGGACACGAAATGCTCCAGGGTGAGGCGATTCATCTCGTTGTCTTCGACGATGACGCAGGCAAGCGGGGTGGAATCGGGCATAAGCGCGGGGCGGACGAGGAATGAGGGGGCAGTTGGGGGGAGCTTCCGCAGCGAAACGGGGCCGTTCGTTTAGTAAAAAGGGTGGTTCATACAAAAGGCCCCCGGGCCGCTACCTGCACAAAGTAGGTTTGTATCGGTCGCGCTTTCAGCGTGTTTTCGTTTACCTCTGCTTTTCTCCCGATGAATCCTGTTTTCGCCCTGTTCGCCGGTTTAGTGCTCCGCTTATCAGCCCCTCACGGCCCGGCCAGCCCCGCCACCCGGGTGAGCGAGCGCGAAACCGCTACGCCATCGGTCGACTCGGTGCAGGTGGCCGCCAGCCGGCGCACGGCCTACTTGGCCGACGCCCTGCAACTGCACTACAACCAGACGCTTCGGGTGCAGCGTAGCACCAGCGTCGTGCTGCAGGCACTCGATTCGCTGCGCTTCGCGGCCCTCGAT
>NZ_BAAGZM010000859.1:0-1393 GCF_054778495.1 Hymenobacter agri | reverse complement strand
GCCGCCATGCGCGCCGACACGCTGGCCCCGCCCGCCAAAGTAGCCCAGCTCAAGGCCGAGCTCAACCGCTACCACCACACTACCGCCTTCGACAAGTGCGACTCGATGGGCGACGTGGTGCGCCAAAACCTGTGGCAGATGCTCGGGCCGCAGCTGCGCCGGGCGGCGGGGTAGGGGCGAGCTGCTTCGTCATGAAAAAGCCCGCCGGCCAATTGGCCAGCGGGCTTTTTCATGCGTCGATTATCAGCTTACACGGCCGGCTTGGGCGCGGGCAGGTCGAAGGCCGTAGCGTCGTGCTCGAAGTGGCCTTTGTGCGAGCCATCGCAGAAGGGCTTTTGCTTCGAGAGCCCGCAGCGGCAGATGCTGATGCGCTGGCGGCCGCCGAGGCCGTAGGGCTGGCCCTGGGCGTCGACGAGCTCGATATCTTCGCCCTCGACGCGGAGCGAGCCATTGGAAAGAACGGTGAGTTTGGTGGCCATTTTAAAAGGGTTGGGTTTTGAGAGGTGAATGTTGAGGTGAGAAAGAAGAGCTAAGTTTTGGGTGGTGAATGTTGAGTTACTCGTTTATTTTATTTTTCGACTGACTCAACATTCAACCCTCAAAACTCAACCCTTTTCATAATTTCTTCCGCATAATGTAGTCGTTCATGAAATACGGGCCGATGGGCACATCTACCTCGCGCTGGCGCTCGAAGCCGCGGCGCTCGTAGAAGGAAATGGCGGGGTTGTAGCGGTTCACGTTCAGGTCGAGGAAGTGGCCGCCGGCGGCGCGGGCGGCGTTTTCCACGGCTTCAATGAGGTGCTGGCCCAGGCCCTGGCCCTGGCGGGTGGGCAGCACGTAAATCTTGTGCAGCTTGTAGCCTTTCGTGCCCTCGGGAGCAGCATCGGCCGGCTGGGGCGAGAAGGACGCAAAGCCGGCCGGCTCGCCCTCCACGTAGGCCACCAGAAACTGGTGCTGCTGCTCCTGCATCTGCCGCTTCAGGGCCGCCGGCGAGTAAATCACGCGGTACATGTACTCCAGCTGCTCTTCCGAGATGATGAAGCGGTAGGTAGGTTCCCAGGTAGCCTCGGCCAGCCGGATGATGGTGGGAATGTCGGTGAGCGTGGCGGGCTCAATGCGCGGCGGCGCGGCAGGGGCGTCAGAAGTCATACTAGCGGCAAAACACGAAATTGCGGCGAAAAAACCGAAACCGGCCCGCCTCCCCCAATACGGTTGGCCCGCTCCTTGCGTTAAGCGGCGTCGGCATTCGTCTTTTTTGCCTGCTTTCCATGAAAACTTTTCCCGTTCTGCTAGGCCTGCTGGCCAGCCTGTCGGGCGTTCTGCACGCCCAAACCACCACGCCGGCCCCGGCAACTCAGCCCCGGCGCGGCGACCTCACCGGTGCCCGACCTTC
>NZ_BAAGZM010000858.1:0-1394 GCF_054778495.1 Hymenobacter agri | reverse complement strand
GCACCGGGTCGGCCAAAGCGGTTTCCTCGCGCACCAGGGCCGGCCGTACGCCCGCCGGGGCGGTGGCAGCCGTCAGCACCACCGGCGCTGTTTGTGCGGCAGCGGTGGGTGCATGGCTTATCAGCAGCAAAACCAAAACTGGGAGCGCAAGGCAGCTAGGCGTTTTCATAGAATAAATAGGAGGTTTCAGGAGCAATATACGGCCTGGAACTGGTTCGGTGGCCAGCGGCGTACCTTTGCTGCCCGCATGCCTCCTCCCCAACCGCAGCCGCTCCAGCCCGGCGATTTTTACTATACGCCTGAGGGTTATCTCGTCTTCACCGAGCAGTACCACCGGCGGCGCGGCACCTGTTGCGGCAGTGGCTGCCGCCATTGCCCCTGGAAATTTCGGCCCAAATCAGGCGCTGGAGGGACATCCGAGCGGAAATAGGGCGGGGTGTTTGGTGAATGCCAGACTTTTGCCGATATTTGCGGCCCGTTTCCCTGCTTTGTATAAAATTTAACCCTCCGATATCATGGCCCGTGTTTGTGATTTGACCGGCAAGCGTACCCGCGTTGGTAACAACGTTTCGCACGCGAACAACAAGACCAAGCGCAAGTTCTTCCCGAACCTGCAGAAAAAGCGTTTCTACGTGCCCGAGCAAGACGCCTGGGTAACGCTGAAAGTGGCTACCTCGACCATCCGCACCATCAACAAGAATGGCATCATGGCCACCTTGAAGAAGGCCAAGGAGCAGGGCTTCATCGTGTACTAGTTGATTTTTTAGTAGGCGGTATTGGGTAGTCAGTAGTCAGAAATGACGATGGCGCACGTGCTCAAATCCGATTACTGACTACTCAATACCGCTTACCAGGTACAAAGCCAGCGCCGCGCCGGTTGTCTCTCAGGCAACCGGCGCGGCGCTGGCTTTGTCTGTTGGCGGCTATCTTGCTTTGGGATAGTCATTCATCAGGAAGTAGCTTGTCATGCGGTTGTCGTACCACATTCATTCGGTTTTGAGCCTGCCTGCGCGGCAGTTGGCCTATGGGCTGTTGGCCGGTAGCCTGGGTTTGGGCGCGCTGCCCGCCGTGGCCCAGGCGCCCACGTCCATTCCCGAGCCCATCGTGGAATATCCGGCCCCGGCCCGGCCCACCGACTTCCTCACGCCGGCCTTTCATAAGCAGCGGCGCGAGCTGTTGCGGGGCCAGCTGCCGCCCCACAGCGTGGCCGTGGTGTTTGCCGCGCCGGTGCGCAACCGCGCCAACGACGTGAACTACGTCTACCACCAAAACCCCGATTTCCACTACCTCACCGGCTACGAGGAGCCCGATGCCGTGTTGCTGCTCTTCGCCGAGCCGCGCACCGTGGGCGGCCAGCCGGGCGTTACCGAGGCGCTGTTCACCCAGCCGCGCAA
>NZ_BAAGZM010000857.1:0-1396 GCF_054778495.1 Hymenobacter agri | reverse complement strand
TGGCGCTGCGCGGGCGGCACGCACTCGGCTACGGGGGGCCGGTAGCCGCCGCCACCTTCTGGTTGCAGGGTTTGGGCCGCGCTGGCCAGGCTGGCCAGTAGCAGGGCCGTTATCGGGTAAATAGTCTTCATTGCAGAAAAGAAAAGTGGTGAAGGCAGGAGGAAAAAAATACTCCCCCCAAAGCTACTGCTTTGGGGGGAGTAATAGGCTAGTGGCCAACGGCTGACGCCGGTTGGGCTAGTAGCGGCGGTTCACGCAGTTCAGGTCTTCGAAAGCCTGCTTGAGGCGCGCCACGAAGGTTTCTTCGCCCTTGCGCAGCCACACGCGCGGGTCGTAGAACTTCTTGTTGGGCGAGTCGGCGCCGGTGGGGTTGCCAATCTGGCCCTGCAGGTAGCCTTCGTTCTTCACGTAGTAGTCCTTGATGCCTTCCCAGAACGCCCACTGTAGGTCGGTGTCGATGTTCATCTTGATGGCGCCGTAGCTGATGGCCTCGCGGATTTCCTCCTGCGTCGAGCCCGAGCCGCCGTGGAACACGAAGTCGATGGGCAGGGCCTCTTCGATGCCGTGCTTCGAGCGCAGAAACTCCTGCGAGTTATACAGAATCTTGGGCTGCAGCTTCACGTTGCCGGGCTTGTACACACCGTGCACGTTGCCGAAGGCCGCTGCGATGGTGAAGCGCGGGCTGATGGCGCTGAGCTGCTCGTAGGCGTAGGCCACTTCCTCGGGCTGGGTGTAGAGCTTGGAGCTGTCCACGTCGGAGTTGTCCACGCCGTCTTCCTCGCCCCCGGTCACGCCGAGCTCAATTTCGAGCGTCATGCCGATTTTGGCCATGCGCTCGAGGTAGCGCTTGCAGATTTCGATGTTCTCCTCAATCGGCTCTTCCGAGAGGTCGAGCATGTGCGAGCTGTAGAGGGGCTGGCCGTGCTGCTGGTAGTATTTCTCGCCGGCGTCGAGCAGGCCGTCAATCCAGGGCAGGAGCTTTTTGGCGGCGTGGTCGGTGTGCAGCACCACGGGCACGTCGTAGAGGGCGGCCATCTGGTGCACGTGGTGGGCCCCCGAAATGGCGCCGGCGATGCTGGCCTGCTGCTTGTCGTTGGGCAAGGACTTGCCGGCGTAGAACTGCGCGCCGCCGTTCGAGAACTGCACCATCACGGGCGAGTTTAGGGCCTTGGCGGCTTCGAGCACGCCGTTCACGGTATTGGTGCCGGTTACGTTCACGGCGGGCAGAGCGTAGCCGTGGGCTTTGGCGTGGCGGAAGAGGGCCTGCACTTCGTCGCCGTGCAGCACACCGGCGCGAAGGCCGGTCAGGGTTTGGTCAGCCATAAAAAGGGGTTGTGCGGCCGGGGCCGCGGTGGGAGGGAATGGCAAAGGCAAGCGCGCGGGCCCGGGCCGGGCC
>NZ_BAAGZM010000856.1:0-1401 GCF_054778495.1 Hymenobacter agri | reverse complement strand
GGGTTACCTGGCGGCCCACGGCGTCAAACACTGTGACCACCGCGCCAGGCTGCGCCCCGACGAGGGTGGTGGCGCGGGCAGCGGGGTTGGGGAACAAAGCCAGCTCGGCGCGACCGGTTACGGCCACCGTCCGCACCGGCGAGTAGCTGTCCGTGCCGTCGGCATCGACCTGCCGTAGGCGGTAGTACACTAGGCTGGCGCCGTAGCGGGCAATGGCGGGGTCGAGCAGCTGGTACTCGTGGGGCTGGCTGCTGCTACCCGCTCCTGCTACCGTGCCGATGCGGCGAAAGCTGCGCCCGTCGGCGCTGGCTTCCACCTCAAACCGGTCGTTGTTTTTCTCCGAGGCCGTGGCCCAGCGCAGCAACGCGTCGCCCCCCCGACCCTCGGCCGTGAAGGCCACCAGCTCGACAGGTAGTGGATTGGCAGCGTTGCTGATGGTGAGGCGGCCCAGTACGGCGGTGGCAAACGAGAAGCTGCGGTTGCTGCCGGCTACGGTGGCAGCGGCCTGATTGCTCACCGCGCCCCACTGCGCGCTGCCTATGGCCGCGCGCCAAGCGCGGGCCTGGCTAAAATCGGTGAGGCCGTTGTCGTCGTCGGCAACCCAGTTGAGGGTAACGGGCACGGCAGCGCTAGGGGCGGTGGCGGTTTCCACGGTCCAGATACGGTCGATACCCTTGAGGGCGGCGTTGCTGAAGTTCACGCCGCGGCTTACGTTGTCGGTAAGCAGGCCGGCGGTGCGCGTGGCCGTTACCTGGCCCAGGCCGGTGCGGTCGAGGCTCAGGCCGTGGCCGAAATCGAGCACGCCGGAGCCGGCGGCGCGCTCGATTTTCAGGTTGCCCTGCACGTACTGGCCGGGGCCTTCGCCGCTGAGCGTGGCCTCGTCGGGTAGGGTGAGCGTAGCCGTGGGCGCAGTGCGCAGCAGGCCGCTTTGCAGCGTGAGGGCCGTGCCCACCGTGAGGTCGGCGGGCAGGTTGAGCGTGCGGTTGCCCACGGCCCCGGTGTTGTTGAGCACGAGCGTGGCCACGGTGGCGGCGGTGCCAGGCGTGAGGGTCTGGTTGGCAGTGCCCGAGAAGAGCAGCGTACCGGCCGAAACCAGCGTGCCAGCGTTGGTGAGGTCGCCGGTGAGTTGCACGGTGCCAGCGTTGTTGAGCGTGCCGCCGGTATTGTTTTGCACGCCACCCGCCACGTAGAGGGTAGCCCCATTCGTTACCGTGAGGGTAGCGCCATCGTTGGTAAGGCCGGTTTGGGCCAAGCCGGTGAGGGCGGGCAGCAGCAGGGCGAGGGTAAGAAGTTTCTTCATATCGATACGTTAAGATATTGAAAGTAAACCAGCCGGCGCGCACAAGCCATGAGGGCTGGCGCGCTACTACCGCCGGGCCTGCGCCGGCGGGCTGCCGGCCG
>NZ_BAAGZM010000855.1:0-1404 GCF_054778495.1 Hymenobacter agri | reverse complement strand
CCGCACGCCCGTGCTCGACTACCCCAACCCCCAACCCGCCGAGTGGCCCGAAGCCGATTTCATCGTGGGCAACCCGCCGTTTGTGGGGCCGGCCCGCATGCGCGACGCCCTCGGCGACGGCTACACCGAGGCCCTGCGCAAAGCCTACAAAGGCCGCGTGCCCGACTCGGCCGATTTGGTGATGTACTGGTGGTACAACGCCGCGGCCGCCGTGCAGCGCGGCCCCGCCGAGCGGTTCGGTTTCATCACCACCAACAGCCTCAAGCAAACCTTCAACCGCCGCGTGATGCAGCCCTTCCTGGAAGGCGACCCGGCCCCGCTGACCCTCACCTTCGCCATTCCCGACCACCCCTGGGTCGATGCCGCCGAAGGCGCCGCCGTGCGCATCGCCATGACGGTAGCCGAGCGGACCACAGCTGCATCCTCGGGCCAGCTGCTAGTGCTGAAAACGGAAGCCGCTGTCGAAGGCGACGAAGCGGCTGAAGTGACTTTTGATGTTCAGGAAGGTCAGATTCTTTCTGATTTGTCAGTTGGCGCTGCAATGGATAGCGCGGAGGGGCTTAAATCGAATGACGGCCTTTCAAGTCGTGGCGTTCAACTTATGGGCGCTGGCTTTATCATTTCAAATGAACGCGCTTTAGAATTAGGCTTAGAAACTAACCCTGATTCTCAACGGCACATTCGCACTTATTCTAATGGCCGCGACTTGACAGACAGGCCGCGAGGTGTCAAAGTCATTGACTTATATGGCTTGACTTCTAACGAAGTATTGGAGCGATTTCCGGCCATTTATCAGCATGTTTTTGAAACTGTAAAGCCTGAGCGCGACCAAAACAACCGAGCCAGCTACCGAGACAGATGGTGGATTTTTGGCGAAGCCAGGTCGGGTATGAGAGCCGCGTTGAAAGGGCTGTCTCGATATATCGCCACTGTTGAAACAGCTAAGCATCGGCTGTTTCAATTCTTGGACGAATCGGTTTTGCCTGATAACATGGTGGTAGCAATTGCTCTTGATGATGCTTACCATCTTGGCATTTTATCAAGCAGAATTCATAAAGTTTGGGCCTTAACTGCGGGCGGCACTTTGGAAGACAGACCGCGCTACAACAAATCCCGCTGCTTCGACCCCTTCCCCTTCCCCGACGCCACGCCCACGCAGCAGGCCCGCATCCGGGAGCTGGCCGAACAGCTCGACGCCCACCGCAAGCGCCAGCAGGCTCTGCACCCCAGCCTCACCCTCACCGACCTCTACAACGTGGTGGAGAAGCTGCGCCAGGGCCAGCCCCTCACCCCCAAAGACCAGGCCGTTAACCAGCAGGGCCTGGCTTCTGTGGTGCTCAGCCTGCACCAGCAGCTCGATGCCGCCGTGGCCGAGGCCTACGGCTGGCCCGCCGCCCTGCCCGA
>NZ_BAAGZM010000854.1:0-1410 GCF_054778495.1 Hymenobacter agri | reverse complement strand
ACTCGTGTACGACGGCGATGCCAGCCGCCCCGGCGGCATCGCTGGCGGGCTGCAGACCTGGCGTGATGGCCGCATGCAAGCCCCCTGTCCGAAGGTACCCTGCAAGTGGGTACCCGTCGATGCGCCGGAGGCGGTCGCCGTGAACGTACCGGAGTGGGCGGCTGATTTCAACAGCACCGGCACGCCGCCCGGCTACCCGGTGGGATTCGAAGTGCGCTACACCCTGGGCGGCACCGAGGGCCATTACGTGGCCGTGGCCGCCGGCCAGCTGCCCGCACCGACCGACCCGGTGGCGGATGCCAATTGGCGCCGGGTGGCCTCGCCCATGCCGGCTACCGCCCTGTTTCAGGTCATGCCATACGCCGTGGCGCTGAGCTACGACGGCGACGACCAGCTCACGCGCGGCCGCGAGTACCTGATTACCGAGCGTGGCGCCGGCAAGCCCGACGTACGCGGTACCTTCAGCTGCTTCGCGCCGGCGCGGATGCAGTACGCCACCGTCGAGGGCCAACTCGGGGCGTTTACCTACGACTTGGCCAGCGACGCCGCCACGGCTACGGTGGCGTATGACGATACGCAGGTACGGGCCGAGCTGCTCGACCACGAAAGCCGCATCCACACGCTTGAAGGCGACCTCGTAGACCTCGAAAACGAGGTGGGGGGCCTCACGACGGATGATATTTCCGAAGGGTCCGCGCTATTTTTCACCGAGGCGCGGGCCGTGCTGGCGAAGCTGGCAGGCTACGCCAAAAGTTCAACCAGCCGTGCCATTACCGCCGCCGACAGCATTAAAACGGCACTGGGCATTCTGGAAAAGAAGGCCGACGATAATGCCGCCGCGCCGGGCCGGTTCACCATTCAGGACTACAGCGGCGATTTCGGCCTGGTGGCCCTCACGGCAGGCCGCGTGCTGCAAAACAGCACGGCCACGGACATCAAGTGCACCGTGTTCGGCAGTGGCCTGAACGGGCTGGCAATCGGCACCAAGTTCTATCTGCGGCGCACTGGCACGGGCAAGCTGACCATCACGCCAACGCTGGGCGGCGATAACGTGGTGCCTACCGTGGACTACATCGGCACCACCGCCGATGTGCCACTCAATGCCATGTACGTGCTGCTGTTGCTCGGCAGTAATCACTGGCAGGTGAGCAATGCGGAGGCCAGCGGTGTAGAAGCCAGCGGCAGCGCATCCGGCCCCTGGCCCCCGTTCACCGACGCGGTGACGGATGACGTGAACAAGGTGTTCAAAGCCACGCTGCCGGCCAATTTCCGCACCACCGCCGCCGAGTACACCACCGATGGCGGCACCACCACCACCATTGCCACCGAGGCCATGCGCAGCGGCAACGTGCTCAGCGCGCCGGTGGCCGGTAGCAAGACGCCGGGCACGGTCGGCTGGCGACTTCGGGC
>NZ_BAAGZM010000853.1:0-1410 GCF_054778495.1 Hymenobacter agri | reverse complement strand
AGCGCGGCGAGCTGGAGCGCGTGTTTGAGCAGGCGCCGGTGGCCATCGCCGTGTACCGCGGCCCCAACTACACCATCGAGCTGGCCAACTCCACCGTGGCCCGGCTGTGGGGCCGCACCCAAGAGCAGCTCATCGGCAAGGGGTTGTTTGAGGCGCTGCCCGAGGTGGCCGGCATGGGCTACGAAGAGCTGCTCGACGGCGTGATGGCCACCGGCACGCCCTACGTGGCCCACGCCATGGAGGCCCAGCACGACCGCAACGGCCACCGCGAAACCGTGTACTGGGACTTCGTGTACGTGCCCATGTACGACGCCGACGGCCGCATCAACGGGGCCATGGTGGTGGCCAACGAGGTGACAACCCAAGTACTGGCCCGCCAGCAGGTAGAACGCCTGAACGAGGAGCTGGAAAGCCGCGTGGCTGCCCGCACCGCCGAGGCCCTGGCCGCCCAGCACGAAGCCGAAAGCCAGCGCGGCCGCCGCGGCATCGACCAGCAAAAAGGCCAGGTAGTAACCCAGCACCGGTCCCGCCTGCCCGGTGCAGAGCGAGTACAGCATCAGCAAATCAGCCAGCGGGTTGAGGAAGGGCAGGATGAGCTGAAACACCAATAAATTCGGGAAAGCCACCAGCCCCAGCGCGCCGTAGCGCGGGTTGAGGCACACGGCGCGGTGCTTCCAGAACGACTGCATGATGCCGAACGACCAGCGAAAGCGCTGCTTGAGGAACATGCCCACGGTTTCGGGCGCCTCGGTCACGGCCAGGGCGCGGGGGGCGTAGGTGACGCCGTAGCCCGCCCGTTGCAGGCGGATGGTGAGGTCGCAGTCCTCGGCCAGCGTGTCGGTGGTGAAGGCGCCCACGGCCCGCAGCGCCGCCGTCCGAAACGCCCCGATGGCCCCCGGCACCACCGTGATGCAGCCCAGCAGCTCGAAGGCGCGGCGGTCGAAATTCTGGCTGGTGATGTACTCGATGGCCTGCCAGCGGGTGAGCATATTCCGCTCGTTGCCCACCTTCACGTTGCCGGCCACGGCCCCCACCTCGGGCGAATCAAAATGACTGATGAGGTGGCGCAGGGCGGCCGGGTCGAGCTGCGTATCGGCATCGATGCAGACCACGAAGTCGCTGGCGGCGCGGGAAATGCCGTAGTTCAGGGCCGAGGCTTTGCCGCCGTTGGGCTTGGTGAAGACGCGCACGCGGGCATCGTCGGCAAAGGCGGCGGCCACCAGCGCGTGGGTGGCATCTTTGGAGCCGTCGTCCACGAATACCACCTCAAAATCGGGGTAGTCGAGCCGCAGCAGGCTTTCGAGGCTGCGCACGGCGTTTACTTCCTCATTGTAAGCCGGTACGATGATGCTCAGACGGGGCCACACGCCGCCGGTTTCGGCCGGTGGGGCGGGCGCGGCGGCCTCGCGA
>NZ_BAAGZM010000852.1:0-1412 GCF_054778495.1 Hymenobacter agri | reverse complement strand
CGCCGAAGCGCTGGCCGATGCCAAGCTCTACCCCGCCGCCGACCCGGCCGACCTCGCGGCCCTGCGTGCCGCCCAGGCCAAGCTACAGCTGCCCACCGAAATTGAAGCCTGGCAGGGCCTGCAGGTCGCCCTCGATAAGCTGAACAAAGCTCCCAAGCCTACGCCTTCGCCGTTGGCCACGGCCGCCCAGCACCCCATCGACTGGGCCGTGGTGCAGAGCGTGCCGCTGGGCCAGCAGGTGCGGCTGCGTACCAGCAAGGGCATTATCCTGCTCGAATTGAAGCCCAACGAAGCGCCCGGCGCGGTGGCCAGCTTCGTCACGCTCATCAACCAGAAGTTTTATAACAACCTGTATTTCCACCGCGTGGTGCCCAATTTTGTGGCCCAGGGCGGCGACCCGCGCGGCGACGGCAACGGCAGCGCGCCCTACAACCTGCGCTCCGAATTCGGCGACCTGCACTACGAAGAGGGCAGCGTGGGCCTGGCCTCAGCCGGCAAAGACACTGAGAGTTGCCAGTTCTTCATCACGCACACGCCCACGCCCCACCTCGACGGCCGCTACCCCATTTTTGCCCAGGTAGTGGGTGGCATGGACGTGGTGCATAAGCTCGACATTGGCGACCAGATTCTGGGCGTGGAATTAGTGAAGTAGGGGAGGAGTAGCGGGCAGGAACAGAAAAAGGCCGTTACGCTGAGCGCAGTGCAGCATCTTTACCGTGCAGGTAATCCAGTCGATTAGGGTTACTATTGCGGTAGAGACGCTGCGCTGTGCGCTGCATGACTAGCCAAGACTCCAAGTTCCTTTCCGCCATGAACCAACTTACTGCCTACGCCCAACAGCTGCAGAATCTGGCCGTGCTCTACCTACCGCGTGTGTTCATGGCCGGCTTGGCCCTGGTGGTGGGCTGGTGGCTGATTGGCCGGGCCAGCCAGCTGCTGGGCCACGCCACGGCCCGCCTCGACGTGTCGCTGAGCTCGTTTTTGCGCAGCCTGGCCAACATCGTGCTTAAGGTGCTGCTGCTGATTTCGGTGGCTGGCATGGTCGGCTTCGAAACTACCTCGTTCGTGGCCATTCTGGGCGCAGCGGGTTTGGCGGTAGGCCTGGCATTGCAGGGCACGCTGGCCAACTTCGCGGGCGGTGTGCTCATCCTCATCTTCAAGCCCTACGTGGTGGGCGACAGCATTGAGGCCCAGGGCAAAAGCGGCGAAGTGCGCGAAATTCAGATTTTCAACACCATCCTTGTCACGCCGCAGGGCGACACCGTGATTCTACCCAACGGTGCCACCTCTAACAACGTCATCGTGAACAAAACGGCCCAGAACAAGGCCCTGGTCGACATCGCCGCCGAGCTCGACGGGCCTACCGACCTGGCGGCCCTGCGCGCCTGGGCCCTGCCGCTACTCGCCGCCGA
>NZ_BAAGZM010000851.1:0-1419 GCF_054778495.1 Hymenobacter agri | reverse complement strand
GCCCTGGGCTACGCGGGCGTGGCCCTCTACAGCGCGGTGCAGCCGGGCATTGCCGGCAGCCGGAGTTTGGCCGGGCAGCTTTCCGGCCTCAGCACCCTGCCTCAGCCCGAAACCGGGCAGGTATACAACTGGGCCGTAGCCGCCAACGCCGCCGAGGCCCTGATGGCCCAAAGCCTGTTCGGCAATGCGACCACCGCCCAGCGCACCAGCATCGACTCGCTCGAAACGGCCCTGAACGCCCCCTACCGCGCGGCGGCCGAGTTTGACCGCTCGGTGCAGTTTGGGCAGACCGTGGCGCAGGCTGTGTTCGAGTGGTCGCGCACCGATGGCGGGCACGAGGGCTACCTCAACAATCAGCCCAGCGGCTACGTGCCCCCCACCGGCGCGGGCCTATGGGTGCCCACCAGCAGTGCTGCCTCGGCCCGCGCCCTGCAACCCTACTGGGGCCAGAACCGGATGTTCGTACCCGCCAACGCGGCGCTGACGATGCCCACGCTGCCCTACACGTATTCCACGCAACCCACTTCGGCCTACTACGGGCAGGTGCAGGAGCTCTACACCACCGGGCGCAACCTCACGGCCGCGCAGCGCACCATTGCGCTGTACTGGGCCGATGGCGGCCAGACCATCACGCCACCCGGCCACTCCATCAGCATCACGGGCATTGTGCTGCGCGACCGCAAAGCTATGCTCGACCAAGCCACTGAGGCCTACGCCCGGGTGGGCATTGCCGTCGCCGATGCCTTCATTGGCTGCTGGAAATGCAAGTATCAGTTCAACTGGCAGCGGCCCGATGCCGCCATTCACGCCATGATTGACCCGGCCTGGCAGCCGCTCATTGCCACGCCGCCCTTCCCCGAATTCGTGTCGGGGCACTCGTCGCAGTCGGGCGCGGCGGCGCAGGTGCTGGAAGATTTATTTGGGGCCCAAACCGCCTTCATCGACAACTCGCACCAGGCCCGGGGCGCGGGCTACGAGCCGCGCCCGTTCGCCAGTTTTGCCGCCTTTGCCGACGAGGCCGCCGTGTCGCGCCTTTACGGCGGCATCCACTTCCGCAGCTCGAATGATATCGGGCTGACCGAAGGCCGCAAAGTAGGCCGCAACGTGTCGGCGCTGCGGTTCAAGTAGCGCTGGCGAATATTTAGGGAATAAAAAGAGTGTCATGCTGGGCTTGTCGAAGTATAACTGCTGCCATACTACAGTCAGGTAGTTGCGCAGTAACGACGCTTCGGCAAGCTCAGCATGACGTTCTTTGGGGCCTGCTACCATCGCAAGAGCAATTCCCCAGTCATGAAAATCCTCATTATCGGCGGCGGCAACATGGGCCTGACCTACGCCCGCAGCTTCGTGCGCGCCCACATCACCTCACGGCTCGACCTGCGCCTGCTGGCCCGCTCGCCCGAACGCGTGGCGGCGCTG
>NZ_BAAGZM010000850.1:0-1420 GCF_054778495.1 Hymenobacter agri | reverse complement strand
ACCGGCGACAGCGCCACCCAGCCCAGTACCGTGCCGGCCGCATCGGCGGCAACGAGGCGGTTGGTGGGCAGGTGGCCGCTATCCCAGGCCTCCCAGGTGGGTAGCTCGGTGGTGAAGGTAGCCGTGCCGGTGGCGATGCCCTCGGCGTAAATGGCGCGCACGGCGGGCCAGTGCGCGGCCGCGAGAGGAAGAATAAACGACGGAGAGTGCGGGGCTGGCTCCCGTCCATCGTTCGGCACCGCCTGCGCAAACTCCCGTGCGAACTCCTGCGCGTACGCCTTCACCTGCTCGCGCACGCTCCGGAACTGCGCCAGTATCTGCTCCTCGCTGCCGGTGGCTTTGGCGGGGTCGGGGAAGTTGTGGTGCCAGCGCTGCGCGCTCGACGGAAATACCGGGCATACTTCGTTGGCGTGGTCGCACACCGTCAGCACGTAGTCGAACGGCACGGTCGCGTACTCGTCGACGTGGTTGCTGGTGTGGGCTGAAATATCGACGCCGTCCTCCGCCATTACGGCCACGGCGCGGGGGTTCACGCCGTGCACTTCAACGCCCGCGCTGTACACCGAGGCCCGGTCGCCAAGCAGCTGGCATAAGTAGCCGTGCAGCAGCTGGCTGCGGCAGGAGTTGCCGGTGCACAGCACCAGCACGTTCTTCTTGTCAGGCATAGTTGCGAAATATATAAGGAGCAGATTAACAGCACCCGCCGCCCGGCGTGCAGCCGGCTATTTGCAGCTGCGGTAGCGCAAATTCCTGGGCTGCCGACACGCCGCAGGCATCCTGCGCCAGGCAGGCCGTGTGCTTGGCCGTGAGGTGAAAACCGGTGCCGTCAAACGTCAGCCCAAACTTGCCGATAGTGGCCTGCTGGTATTCCACTTCAATCTCCAGGTCCTCTGGCCCCAGTATCTTTTCCGACAGCGCCAGAATGTGCAGAAACTTCTGCGGCGCCAGCCGGTGGTCGTAGTCGCCGGCCTCCCACAGCTGGAAGTTGGCCACCGTTTCGCGCCGCTCTACGCCGCCGCAGTCGATAAAATGCTTGCTCACCAGGCCCACTTCCGTCACGTGGAAGTGCGCCGGCAGGGCCGTACCGTCGGGCAGCCGGAAGCTCACGGCAGCCAACCCGTGCAGGGCGGCCTTCATCTCCGAAATTTTCATGCAATTGACTGATTAATGAGTGAGAAGTAATGACTGGTTAAAGAGGAATTCAGCAGCAGGCGGCCGCATCGGGGCCGCCGGGGAGCGTTGCCGGCACTGCGGCCAGCAAGTCGCCGAATAGTTGCCGGGCCAGCGCCCAGCCCGCGCCATCGAGGCAATAACACACCCGCGGCCCGTCGATTTCGCCCTGCACCAGGCCGGCGGCCTTCAGCTCCTTCAGGTGCTGCGACACCGTGCTTTGCGACAGCGGCAACTCCAGCACCAGCTC
>NZ_BAAGZM010000849.1:0-1423 GCF_054778495.1 Hymenobacter agri | reverse complement strand
CCGCCGAAGCTCACGGTGCTGCCGGCCGTGAAGCCCGTACCTGTGAGCGTGACCACCTGCCCCGGCAACTCGGCCGCCGGGCTCACGTTGGTGAGGGCAACCGGCACCGTCATCAGCAGCACCGCCACCCGGTTATCGTTAGCGTTGGCCGTGGCCAGGTCGGGCTTGCCGTCCCCGTCCACGTCCCCGATGATTACCGAGGAGGGACCGCCGCCGGCAGGTAAATCGACCCGGGCGGCGAAACCGAGCGTGCCGGCCGTGGATGTGTTGCGCAGCACTGACACCGTGTTGTCGTCAAAGTTGGCCGTGGCCAGGTCGGGCTTGCCGTCGCCGTCCACGTCCCCGATGCTTAACGAGGAGGGACTGAAACCGGTGGCAAAGTCCACGTTGGCGGCAAAGCCGAGCGTGCCGGCCGTGGACGTGTTGCGCAGCACCGATATCTTGCTGCTGTTATAGTTGGCCACGGCCAGGTCGGGTTTGCCGTCGCCGTCCACGTCCCCGATACTCAGCGAGTAGGGTCTGAAGCCGACGGCAAAGGTTACATTGGCGGCAAAGCCAAGCGTGCCGGCCGTGGACGTGTTGCGCAGCACCGATATCGTGCTGCTGTTAGCATTGGCCGTGGCCAGGTCGGGCTTGCCGTCCCCGTCCACGTCCCCGATGGTGACTGAGGAGGGACCGAAGTCGGTGGTAAATTCCACACTGGCGGCGAAGCCCACGGTGCCCACGGTGCCCGTGTTGCGCAGCACCGATACTTGGTTGGTGTTAGCGTTGGCCACGGCCAGGTCGGGCTTGCCGTCGCCGTCCACGTCCCCGATGCTCACCGAGCGGGGATAGTTGCCGGTGGCAAAGTCCACTTTGGCGGCGAAGCCGAGCGTGCCGGCCGTGCCCGTGTTGCGCAGCACCGATACCGTGTTGGCGGTAGCGTTGGTCACCACCAGGTCAGGCTTGCCGTCGCCGTCCACGTCCCCGATGGTTACCGAGGTTGACGGGCTGGTGGTGGCAAAGTCTACTTTAGCGGCGAAGCTGGCCGTGCCCACGGTGCCCGTGTTGCGCAGCACCGATACCGTATTCTCGCCCTGATTGCCCACCACCAGGTCGGGCTTGCCGTCGCCGTCCACGTCTCCCAGGCTCACCGAGGTGGGATAGTCGCCGGTGACCAGGTCCACGTTGGGGGCGAAGTTCACGGCCCCGCTCAGAGTCACGGTAAAGAGCTGGGGGGCGAAGGCCGTCAGGCCGGTGGCCAGGTTGGTCACGGTGGGGTACTGGTAGGTAGTGCCCAGCGGCACGGTCACCGTGAGGCTCGTGGGGCTGGCCGCCGTCACGGCCGCCTGGGTGGCCCCGAAGAACACCACGTTCTGGCCGGCCGCGGCGTTGAAGCCCGTGCCCGTGATGATGACGCTGGTGCCCACCGTGCCGCTGTTGG
>NZ_BAAGZM010000848.1:0-1427 GCF_054778495.1 Hymenobacter agri | reverse complement strand
GGGCCCGACTTTGCCGTGTCGCTGGCCGGCCCCGGCCTGCCGGGCGATGCTGTGTTGCTGCGCCAGCAGCAGGATATGGGCCGCGCACACGGCCAGGATTCGGCTGCCCTCGGAACCACCTTTCGGGCCAATAAAGCCTTATTCGGCGAAATACGCCGCCAGCCCGCAACCCTTACGGCCAGTCAGCTCACGGATAAGCTGGTGCCGATACTGCAACGCTACGCCCCGGGTATGAGCGAGGAGCAGGCCCGTCAGCAATTAGCGAAGTCCTCCGCCGATGCCTGGATGCTGGCCTTTCTGCGCAGCAACCCGGCCGCGGACCTGGCCAAAATAAAATGCCCCGTGCTGGCCCTCAACGGCACTCACGACCTGCAAGTGGCCGCCGATGAAAACCTGCCCGCCATTGCCCGCGGCCTGCAAGCCGCCCACAACCGCGACGTCACCACCCGCGCCCTGCCCCAGCTCAACCACTTTTTCCAGACCGACCCGGCCGCCAAAGCCGACTACGCCAATATCGAGGAGACCATGTCACCGGTAGCGTTGCAAGCAGTTGGCGACTGGCTGGTGGCGCACACCGGGGCGAAAGGCGTGGCCGGGCGGTAGGCGGACGGCTACTGGCCGGTAGCTGGTGGCTGGAAAACAGAACGTCATGCTGAGCTTGCCGAAGCATCTCTACCACAGCAGTAATCCAATCGATTAGGTTTACTATTGCGGTAGAGATGCTTCGATTGCGCCTGCGCCGGCGCTCAGCATGACGTTCTGCTTTTTCGGTTCTTTTCTATGATGCTGCCCGCCGCTGCCGATACTTCTGCTACTCCCGTTTCGGCCGCCCCGGCCCGCTTTCCGCGGGCGCTGCCGTTCATCATCGGCAGCGAAGTGGCCGAACGGTTCAGCTACTACGGCATGATGGCGATACTGCCCACGTTTCTGGTGGCGCAGTTCTTCAACCCCGCGCGAAGCCCCGCCCTTACGGCCGCGGCCGAAGCGCAGGCTAACGCGCTGGTGCACTCGTTTTCGGCGCTGGGCTACGCGCTGCCGGTGCTGGGCGCGCTGCTGGCCGATTGGGTGTTGGGCAAGTTTCGCGTCATTCTCTATCTCTCCATCCTGTACTGCTTCGGCCACGTGCTGCTATCAGCTTTCCATAATGACTTAGACGGTTTTCGGCTGGGGCTAGTGGTGGTGGCGGTGGGCATGGGCGGCATCAAGTCGAGCGTGACGGCCAACCTCGGCGACCAGTTCACGCCGGCCAACGCCGCGCTGCTACCCAAGGCCTACGGCTGGTTTCAGATGAGCATCGACGTGGGCGCGGCGCTGGCTACCATCCTCACGCCGCTGCTCTACCAGCATTTTGGACCGGCCGCCAGGTAGCGCAGCGCGAGCTGAACGTGAACGCCGGTAGCAACGACCTGCCGATTGAGAGCATGAGC
>NZ_BAAGZM010000847.1:0-1429 GCF_054778495.1 Hymenobacter agri | reverse complement strand
TGCCGCGCGGCGTGCGCCTGGCCCCGTACTACGACCAGGCCGATTTCGTGGCCGAGGTCGTCCGCTCGGTGCAGGATGCGCTGTGGATTGGCCTGGCGCTGGCCCTGGTGGTGACGGCGCTGTTTCTGCGCTCGGTGCGGGCCACGCTCACGATACTCGGGGCCATTCCGGTGGCGCTGGCGCTCACCATTGCGGTGCTGTTTTTCGGTCTGGGCTACTCGTTTAACATCATGACGCTGGGCGCCATCGCCGCCGCCATCGGCCTGATGATAGACGACGCCGTGGTGATGGTGGAGCAGCTGCACCGCGTGGGCGAAGACCACCCCGACGCCACCCCGGGCGAAGTGGTACGCCGCTCGGTGGGCCACCTGCTGCCCGCGCTCATTGGCTCCAGCCTGAGTACGATTGTGATTTTCCTCCCCTTTGCCCTGCTGGGCGGCGTGGCGGGGGCCTACTTCAAGGTGCTGGCCACCACGATGGTGGTGGCGCTGGTGTGCTCCTTCCTGGTGGCCTGGCTGGGGTTGCCGGTGGTGTATTTGCTGCTGTCGCGGAAGGCTGTGCAACCGTCAACCTCCCCCCCTGACCCCCTCTCCAAAAAAGAGGGAGCACCGGCTTGTGAGGACGATTCCCAGACGGACTCCGTCAGGAGCAAGACCGGTGCCCCCTCTCTTTTGGAGAGGGGGTCAGGGGGGGAGGTTGACGCGCAGGGCGACCAACCCGCCCACCACGAAATCCCCTGGGTGCGCGCCGTCATCCGCCACCCGGCCTACTCCATCATCGGCATCCTCGTGCTCATCGGCAGCATGGTGCTCATCATCCCGCGGCTGGCGACCGGCTTTCTGCCCGACATGGACGAAGGCGCCATTGTGCTCGACTATAACTCGCCCGCCGGCACCAGCATCGAGGAAACCGACCGCATGTTGCGCCAGGCCGAGAAACTCATCGTGAAAGTGCCCGAAGTGGCCAGCTACTCGCGCCGCACCGGCACGCAGATGGGTTTCTTCATCACCGAGCCCAACCGGGGCGACTATCTCATTCGCCTGAAAACCGACCGCAAGCGCACCACTGAGGAAGTCATTGCCGACATCCGCCAAAAGATTGAAGCGACCCAGCCAGCGCTGACCATCGACTTCGGCCAGGTAATCGGCGACATGCTGGGCGACCTGATGAGTACCGTGCAGCCCATCGAAATCAAGGTCTTCGGGCCCGATGCCGCCAAGCGCTACGCCCTGGCCGAACAGGTAACCAAGGTGGTGGAAGGCGTGAGCGGCACCGCCGACGTGTTCGACGGCATCGTGCGCATGGGCCCCAGCGTGGACGTGCGTCCCGACCCGCGTCGACTTGCCCAATACGGCCTTACCGCCACCGATTTTCAGACCCAGTTGCAAACCCAGCTGGCCGGCACCACGGCCGGCGCGGTGCTCGAAGG
>NZ_BAAGZM010000846.1:0-1436 GCF_054778495.1 Hymenobacter agri | reverse complement strand
TAGGGCTGGGCTTCGGCCAGGCCGTCGGCGCGCACGCTGGCAACCGGCGAGTAGGCGCTGCTACCATCGGCATCGACCTGGCGCAGGCGGTAGTAGGCACGGCCGACCAGCGGGCGGCTGTCGGTGTAGGCGTACTCGCGCTGGCTGGTGCTGTTGCCCTGGGCCGCTACTTTGCCAATGGTTTCGTAGGCTTCGCCGGTGGCGCTGCGCTGCACTTCGAAGTAGGCGCTGTTCTTCTCGCTGGCCGTGGCCCAGTTGAGGGCTACGCCGGTGCCTTTGGCGGCGGCATCGAAGCGGGTGAGCTCGACGGGTAGGGGAGTAGTGCCGTTTGTAGTAAGCGAAAGGTTATCAATTAATAGTGTTGAGTTTGCTGCGGCAGTTAGTATTATTCGGACTGATACGCGTTTACCAGCGTTAGCTGAAGCAGCAGGCAGCGCGTTGATGGTAATGCTGGTAATCGGCCGCTGGCCAGCTGAGCCGACTGCTAGAGTTGAGTTGGTGCCGGTGTAATTGATAGCAACGTTATTGCTGCCGTTGGGAAAGCTGGCTCCGAAATTGTATGCGCTACTGCTTCCACTCGCTCCAATAGTTAGCTGAGAAGCATAGGCAGCACGGTCGATGCTGATAAGAACCTGTATACTCGAAGTAGCATTGAACACACCAACCGGATTGGCTACATCGAAAGAAATAATGCTGCCGGCAGGTGTGCCAAACGGAATAACACGCTCCGCAAAATCTATCGTGGTAGTAGCGCCAGTTACTCCGTAAGCACCGAAGCCCGTTGTGCCGTTGGGCTGATAGAAGCTGCCCGGTGCAGATGCCGTGAAAGTAACGCCGGAATTCTGTGCTGCTGCTGAAGCAAAGTCCTGCGTTTGCGCTTGCGCAACAGTACCGGTGCCAAATGCCACTAAGGCAATCAAAAAGGGTTTGGATGACGCAGAAAAGAGGCGGTTGAGGAGATGTGTAGTCATTGTTAAAACATGGTTTTATAACGCCTAAAAGTTAGGAGTAAGCTCGCAAATTAAATCATTTGCTTGTAAAGTGCAATTATTTAATATCGTTTGCTGAATATATTATATGTTATGGCGCAGTGAAGCCGTATTTCCTTTGATGCGTGCAAAACAGCATTATCGCCCGAAAAATTTATCAGTTTGTTCGGTGAGGCTAGGGTTCGCAATGCGAATAGGGAGCAAGCGGGCCAGGGGTATGAGTTGGACGACAGTGTCAGGTAAATGCACCCGAATTGTGGGGTAGTGAATGGCTGGCAACAAGCGCGCAGAGTAGGCCGTGTTACTTTCGCATAAGAATTCCCCATTCCGAAAAGCATTACATTTTGTCCATATTCAGGTATTTGTTGCTGGGCTGGCTGCTGGCTGCGCCCTTGCTGAGCCAGGCCCAGCGCCGCCCGGCCCCCGCCCGTCCCAAAACCGCCGCCC
>NZ_BAAGZM010000845.1:0-1884 GCF_054778495.1 Hymenobacter agri | reverse complement strand
CCGTGGAAGACCGCATCCGGGGCTTCGAGCAGGGCGCCGACGACTACCTTACCAAGCCCTTCCCGCTGCCCGAGCTGCACGCCCGCATCAAGGCCATCACGCGGCGGCGCTTCGGCCTGCACAAGCCCAAGGCGGCGGTGGGCGCGTTCGAGCTCGATGTACAGGCCCGACGCGTGCTGTTTGGCGGCCAGGAAGTGCCGCTCTCGGTGAAGGAGTTCGACGTGCTGAGCTACCTGGTGCTGCACAAAAACCGGGTGCTCACGCGCCTGCAGCTCACCGAGCACATCTGGGGCAACCTGCCCGAGTCGGGCTTCGACTCGAACTACATCGACGCCCACATCAAAAACCTGCGCAAAAAGCTCGGCCAGCACGCCGACGTGGAATGGCTCGAAACCGTGCGCGGCATTGGGTATAGGGTGCGGGGGTAATGGCTGGGTGTTGGTATCTCGTCGTTGAACGACTCGCGGGAGTACCGTCAGACGATTTCGTTCAACGACGAGACGCAAAATGTTGCGTCTCTATCCCGTTCAAACGTCCATTCACTAACCGGGTAAAGGCTATAGAATAAGAAAGCACGTCATGCTGAGCTTGTCGAAGCATCTCTACCGCGCAATGCAATCCAATCGACCGGGTTTACTTGCGCGGTAGAGATGCTTCGACAAGCTCAGCATGACGCTCTTCTTTCTCCCTCTTACCCCAAACTCCCCTATACCCTATACCCTATACCCTAAAAAATGAAGCTCAGCACCAAGTTCTCCGTGTTCAACGCGTTGTCGCGGGTGGCGATTTTGCTGGTGCTGGTAGGGGTGCTGCCGTTGGCCATGAGCCGGCTGGCGCGGCTGAGCACCGACCAGCGCCTGGGCCAGAAAAAGGAGAAGGTGCTGAAGCTGATTCGGCGCAACGGCATTTCGGCGTTTATCACCGGCGAGGCATCGTCGTACGGCAGCTACAACCTGCTGAAGGAGGAGTTTATTTCGCTCGAAGCCATTCCGCCCGGGCCCAGCATCAGCGGGATTGAGGATGCCAAGCGGGCCGTGGAGGATGAGATTGTGGAGTACCGGGTGCTGAGCTACAGCTTCGCCCAGAGCGGCCAGAACTACCTGCTCGAAATCGGGCGCAGCACGGGCAGCATCGGCGAAACCGAGCGCAACTTCCGGCACTACGCCTTGTACATGCTGCTGGTGGCCGTGGCCCTCACCACGCTGGCCGACGTGGCGTTTTTCCGCTACCTGCTCGAACCCTTCTACACCATCATCCGGCAGCGACTGAAGAGCACGCACAACCCGGCGGCCTTCAACTTCGCCCCCATCGAAACCAGCACCGACGACTTCCGCTACCTCGACGAGAGCCTGCGCGAGATGATGGCCACCATTCAGGCCTCGTTCACGAAGGAGCGCAAGTTCATCGCCGATGCCTCGCACGAGCTGCTCACGCCCCTGGCCGCCCTGCAATACCGCTTCGACAACATGCTGGCCGACGACGCTCTGAGCGACGAAAACCAGTTGCGCGTGGTGGAATCGCAGCGCACGGTGCACCGGCTGCGCACCATCATCAAGTCGCTGCTGATGATGTCGAAGATTGAGAACGACCAGTTTCCGCGCACGGAAACCGTGGCCCTGGCCCCGCTGGTAGCCGAAGTGTGCGAGGAAGTGCAGGACCGCCTCGAGGTGCTGGGCCTGACGCTGCACCAGGCCCTGGAGCCCGATTTCGCGGTGCCCCACGCCAACCGCGGCCTGCTGTTCACGCTGCTCTACAACCTGGTGAGCAATGCCATCAAGTACAACCGCGCGGGCGGGCGCATCGACGTGCTGGGCCACCCCGGCCAGGGCGGCACCTACGTGCTCGAAGTGCGCGATACTGGCCGCGGCATTGCCCGCGAGCAGC
>NZ_BAAGZM010000844.1:0-1444 GCF_054778495.1 Hymenobacter agri | reverse complement strand
GGGCACGCGCACCGTCACGGTCACCATCAGCAACAACGGCACCGTGCCGCTCACCAGCGTGCAGTTGCAGTACGTGTTCAACGGCGCGGCCCCGGTGAGCCAGACGCTGACGCCCGCCGGCGGCCTGGCCGTGGGCGCTACCCAAAGCTTTTCGTTCACGACGCCTCTCACGCTCATCAGCGGCCGCAACGCCCTCACCGTGACGGCCAGCGTGCCCAGCGGCAGCACCACCGTGAGCAGCAGCCTGAGCCGCTACTTCTACACGCCCATGGTGGGCACCTACACCATCAACAAGCAGGCCGCCAGCAGTGCCACCAATTTCATGGGCTTTGCCGATGCGGCCACCACGCTGAACGCGGCGGGCATTGCCGGCACCGTGCGCCTGAACGTGCTGAACGGCCCCTACCAGGAGCAGTTCTCGCTGGGCCAGGTGGCCGGCGTGAGCGCCACCGATACCATTGTGGTAGACGGCGGCACCGGCAAGCAGCGCCTGAGCTACAGCGGTACTTCGCTGCAGCCCGCCGCCGTGCTGCTGAACGGCACCGACTACCTCACCCTGCAAAACCTGACCCTCGACCTGGCCTCGTCGCCGCAGTACGGCATCGGGGTGAGCCTGGTGGGGCAGGCCGTGAACAACCGCGTGCGCAACTGTGCCATTCTGGCGCCCAGCGTCGCCACCCTCACCACTGCCAACGCGGGCATTGCCGTAAGCGGCTCGGTGACGAGCACATTTTCGGGCGGCGATGCCAGCGGACTGCGCATCGAAAACGACTCCATCAGCGGCGGCGCCTACGGCATCACGTTCACGGGTCTGTCGACCACCAGCCGCAGCACCGGCGTGCGCATCACGGGCACGGTGGTGCGCAACTTCTTCAACTACGGCCTGTACCTGGCCAACCTGAGCGGGGCCCGCATCACGGGCAACGAAATTCACCGCGAAAACCGGGTAAGCACCTCCACGTTCTGGGGCATTTACGTGAGCGGCAGCGTGGGCCTGGCCATCGAGCGCAACCGCATTCACGACCCCAACACGGCCAGCGGCAGCGCCCTGCCGGCCTACGGCATCTACTTCTCCGGCACCTCGGCCACGCTGGGTACCGAAAACGACGTGGTCAATAACCTGATTTATAAATTCTTCAGCTACGGCACCACCTACGGGCTCTATAATTCGGCCTCCAGTTTTGCGCGCTACTACCACAATACCGTGGTGATGGATAGCCCCAGCAACGCGCAAACCGCCAACATCGGCTTCTACCAGTCCGGCACCGCTACCGGCATTGATTTCCAGAACAACATCGTGGTGGTGACGCAGCCAGCCACCCAGGGCCGCTACGCCCTCAATTTCGACACGCCGGCCTCGGGCATCACCAGCAACTACAACGACCTGTACGTGGGCCCGGCCGCCAGCGGCTTCACCTGCCGCTACGGCACCACCAGCTACGCC
>NZ_BAAGZM010000843.1:0-1446 GCF_054778495.1 Hymenobacter agri | reverse complement strand
CGGTTCAGCGCGACCATGCCGGCCAGCAGCACGGCCAGCAGGCTCAGCATCACGGTCAGCACCACGCCCAGCAGGTCTTCGGCCTCGACCAGCGACTTGCGCAACGACACCCACACCGGCCCCTCGCCGCGCACCGTCAGCGGGAAAGTGAGCTGGCGGTGGGGCACCCACTCGTGCTCGGTGCGGTCGAGCAAAATGGTATCGCGGAAGCCCAGCGGGCGCGGCGTGCGGCTGATATCGAGCAGCGTGGCCAGCTGGCTGATGGGGGCCAGCTCGTTGGCCTGGGCCTTGGCCATCAGCTCGCGCCGACGGTCGGTCAGCTGCTCGCTCACCTCGGTGCGCAGCGCCCAATTGATGCCGTGGTACAGCCCCACGCTGCCCACCGCAAACAGCAGCAGCGCCAGCAGCAGGTAATAGCGGGTGGTGGCGTTCAGCAGGTTCATGGCGGGGAAGCGTTGGCGGAGCGACGGCGAGGCTCCTTCGGTTAGGATGGAATTATTCGTGGCTCAGCTTATAGCCCACGCCATACATCGTACGGATGTAGTTATCAGCGCCTTTGTCCTGCATTTTTTTGCGCAGGTTTTTGAGGTGGGTGTAGATGAAGTCGAACGAGTCGGCGGCATCCACGGCGTCGCCGATGAGGTGTTCGGCAATGGCTTCCTTGGTGAGTACGCGGCCGGGGTTGGCAAGCAGGTACAGCAGCAGGTCGTATTCCTTTTTGGTCAGGTTGAGGGCTTCGCCACGCACGTGCACCTCAGCCAGGTCGGGCAGCACCACGAGGTCGCGGAAGGTTATTTGCTGCTGCCCATTGAACTGGCGGCGGCGCAAAATGGCCCGCACCCGGGCGTTGAGCTCGGACAAGTGAAACGGTTTGATGAGGTAATCATCGGCGCCCAGGTCGAGGCCGGCGACTTTATCGTCGACCGCATCGCGGGCCGTAATAATGAGCACGCCGGCCGGCGAGCCTTTGGCTTTGAGGGCGCGCAGCAGGTCGAGGCCCGTGCCGTCGGGCAGCGTGAGGTCGAGCAGCACGCAGTCGTACTGGTAGAGTTCGATTTTCTCGTGCGCCTGGGCAAAGCTGCCCGCTTCTTCGACCACGTAGCCGGCCTGCCGCAACGAGCCCGCCAGAGCCGCCCGCAACGCCGCTTCGTCTTCAATCAGGAGAATTTTCATCACATATCGGCGGGGGATACAGCCGCCCCGCAAGCAGGCAAAGGTTGTCATTATTTGCTTCGCTGGCGCGCCGGGAGCGATTCACGGCAGAATGCAGCCCGAATTTCTTCAGATTCGTACCGCAGCTTTGTGGCTCTTATACGCTATTATTCTTTGTTCACTCGCTTGTTCCTTTTGCGTGGGGTGCTGCTGCTCGGGTTGCTGCCGGGCCTGGGGGCGGGGGCGGCCCGCGGCCAAACCACCCCTGCCCCGCCCCAGTTGGCCCCGTTGCCC
>NZ_BAAGZM010000842.1:0-1452 GCF_054778495.1 Hymenobacter agri | reverse complement strand
CGCCGGCGTGCTCAAACAGCGTGGGGTCGGCGTGGGCGAGGATTTTGGGCTGGGCGGCGGCGATGCGCGGGTTGGCTTCGAGTAGGCCGCGCAGGGGGCGCAGCCAGCCCAGCGTTACTTCCACGTCGGAGTTCAGCAGCACGAAAAACGGGCTGTCGACCTGCGCCAGCGCCTGGTTGTAGCCTTCGCAGAAACCGAAGTTGCGCTCCAGCAGCAGTAGCTCCACGGTGGGGAAGTCGCGGGCCAGCAGCTCTATGGAGTCGTCGGTGGAGGCGTTGTCGGCCACGATGACGCGGGCGCCGTCGGCGTGGGCGAGCACGCCGGGCAGGAAGCGGGCCAGGAAACCCGCCCCGTTCCAGTTCAGAATGACAATGGCCACGTCGGCGCAGGCCCCGACGGAGGCCGTAGCGTTAGGCCCCAAAACCACTCAAATCGAGGCCGGGCACGTTGGGCATCAGGCCGCTGGTTTTGCGCTTGAGTTCCTGAGCGGCCAGCTCGGCGGCGGCGTCGAGGGCCTTGTTCACGGCAGCCACCACGAGGTCGGCCAGCATGTCGCGGTCCTGCGGGGTGAGCAGGGTTTCGTCGATTTCGAGCTTGAGGACTTTGCGGTGGCCGCTGGCCGTGGCGCGCACGAGGCCGCCGCCGGCTTCGCCCGTGGCCGTAATGTGTTGGATTTCCTGCTGGGCCTGCTGCATCTTGTCTTGCAGCTCTTTCACTTTGCCCATCATGCCGGTGAGGTCGAATGCCATGTTGGTTTCTGGTTGCTTGTTTCTGGTTTCTTGTTGTCGGTTACGGTAAAACGAGGGCCGACGGGTAGTAAACAGGAAAATGAGGGAAAAGGGTGCGTTGCGGACGAGGGGTGGGCGGTAGCTGCCGCGGCGTAATTCCCAAATTGCCGGAAAGTCAACAACCAGCAACGAGAAACCAGCTACCAGCAACTACCGGATGATGGTAACCGCACCGGAGCGTACAAACGACTGGCCGTCGTCGGTGGTCTGCTGAAAGCGCCACACGTAGCTACCCGGCACGGGCGCGCGGCCGGCAATGCGGCCGTCCCACACATCGCTGCGCTGGGTGCCGCGAAACACCTCTTGCCCGTTGCGGTCGACTACTACAAACGTGTAGTTGCCCAGATAGCGGCCCTTTACTTCGAGCACGTCGTTCAGGCCATCGCCATTGGGCGTGAAGGCCGTGGGGATGGCCAACGACGGCTGCCGCGTGACACTGGCCAGATTGGAGTAGCTGAATACGCCGGTCGGCAGCCCCGCCCCGCTGATTTGCAGGCGATAGCGAATGGTCTGGTCGGCGGGGGGAGTCAGGTCGGCATAAATGCCGCCGCTCACCGGCTGGCTGCTGCGCACGGTGCCATCGGGGGCGAGGCGCTGGAGCACGTAAGCAGCCGGCTGGCTGGAGTCGGGGCCGCTGAAGGGCGTCCAGGTGAGGTCGGCGGCT
>NZ_BAAGZM010000841.1:0-1456 GCF_054778495.1 Hymenobacter agri | reverse complement strand
CGGGGCGGGCGTGGCCACGGCTACCGGCGCGGCGGGCACCGGCGTAGCGGCCCGGTTCACGCCGTGGTACGAGGCGCCTTTGGGCAGCATCGCGTATTCGGAACGGCTGCAGCTTCCCAGCGACAAAGCGCAGGCTGCCAGCGCAACAAGCTTGGTGAGGGATGAGAAATGGTTTTTCATGGTAATCAGGTAAAAAATCAGGATTGCGCTTTCTACGGGCAAGGATGCAGATTTGGCTATTTTGAAGCCGCTTTTTTTCTGAGCTGCACAGCCAGCTGGCAGTATCTGCCGCACTGCCGACAGCCAATTGGCTTATCCGGGCACCTACTTAAATTTTTGATGAACGTGCCGTCTCCAATTGCTGTTGACCTCAACAAATGTGCTTACTTGCAACCCGTATGAGGGATTATGTTACAACCCGCCTGGGGCTGACTGGCCTGTTGGGAATAAGTGGCGGGGTTGGTTTGCTACTGTTGAGCTGCACGCAGGTACCTACCGAAAGCCGGGCCTCGGCGCACAGCGCCCGGCTACTGTCGGCCACGGCGGCGGCCGACACGACCGGCTACGAAATGGCTGCCCCGCGCGACCCCAACGGCATTGGTACCTACTACCTGGGCCGCCAGATTGCCCACGTCATGGGCCACGAAGGCGCCAGCTGGCTCGAGCGCAGCGGCCGCCGCCAGGAAGAAGGCACCGACATTCTGCTGCGTGAGCTGAAGCTGAAGCCCACCGACGTGGTGGCCGACATTGGGGCCGGCACGGGCTTTTTCTCCTTTCAGCTGGCCAAGCGTGTGCCCCAGGGCGAGGTGCTGGCCGTCGACATTCAGCCCGAGATGATTGCCGCGCTGCAGACCAACAAGCAGAAGCAGCGAATCCGCAACGTGCGCCCCGTGCTGGGCACCACCACCAACCCCGCCTTGCCCGCCGACAGCGTCGACGTGGTGCTCATCGTGGATGCTTACCACGAGTTCGACCACCCGCGCGAGATGGGCCGCGCCATTCGGCGGGCGCTGAAGCCCGGCACCGGCCGCCTGGCGCTGGTGGAATACCGCGCCGAAGACCCCAACGTGCCCATCAAGCGCATTCACAAGATGAGCATTGGCCAGGCGCGCAAGGAAATGGCCGCCGTGGGCCTGGTGCTGACGGACTCTATTGAAACGCTGCCGCAGCAGCACTTGCTGCTGTTCCGGCGCCCGTAGCGGCTGTGGTGTGCGGCTGCCAAGTCGGGCCCGCGTTGGCAATCCGGCCCTGGATTGTCGGCGCGGGCCGAAATGCTGCTGGGGGGTGCGGGTTCTGTCCGACCTTTGCGGCATGAATACCGACCCGCGCCAGCTTTCTATCCACGATTTCACCTATCCCCTGCCGGCCGACCGCATTGCGCCCGAGCCGCTGCCCGACCGCGCCGCCAGCCGTCTGCTGGTGAGCCGCGGCGGCACCATCACCGATAAGCGCTTTC
>NZ_BAAGZM010000840.1:0-1458 GCF_054778495.1 Hymenobacter agri | reverse complement strand
GCCGACGGCGGCGCGGCCGAAGGGCCCGCCACCGTGGCCACGGCCGTGGTGAGCAGCACCTCAAAGTTTCAGCTCACGCCGCGGGTGGGCTACCGCGGCAACGTGGAGCTGAACTCGCGCCGTCGGGGCTTCGCCTTCACCGGCGAGGTGCAGCTGCAATTCGGTAAAAACCGCAAGCTGGCCCAGTGGGTGGCGGTGAAGGACTCCATCGACCCGAAAAACTTCAGCCTGAACCTGAACGACGTGAAGGCCGAGGACGGCGCCCCGCTGCTGACCGGTATTTTCCTCTCGGACCAGACCGAGGGGCTCTATCCGCTGTACGCGGCGGCTGTGCCCAACTCCACCGACCTCACCGTGTTCAAGGTGGATGGCAAGCTGACCTACGACCAGCGCAAGGAAACCTACACCATTTCGCGCGCCGACCCGGCCGATGCCAACGCCTACGAAGGCTCCTCGCTGACGTACGTTGACTCGACCAATTCGCTGCGCTTCCACGGCCCGATGAGCTTTATTGGCGATGCCGTGAAGGACTTTAAGATGGTGGGAGCCGGCATTGGCTCGGCCAACCCCGACAGTGCCCGCTACAACGTGGAGGCCCTGCTGGGCATCGACGTGACCCTGCCCCCCAAAGCCCTCGACCTGATGGCCAACGAGCTGGCCAAAACCACCAAAAACCTGCCCGAAGGCCAGACGGGCTCCACCAATGAGCTGTATAACCTGGCCCAGTTCATCGGCGACAAGGGCGTGGATGCGTACTCGCAGCGCCGCGGCTTCGCCGACGCGCTGGTGAAGCTGTCGCCCAAGCTGGCCCACACCATCGTGCTGAACCGCGTGAATCTGCGCTGGAATGACAAGCGCCGCGCCTGGTACTCGGTAGGTCCCATTGGCCTGGCCAACGTGGGCAAGCAGCCTATGAATTCGCTGATAAATGGCTACGTAGAAATCCGGCGCGAGGGCGGCAACGACGTGGTGCAGCTGTACCTCGAAGCCGATGCCACGAGCTGGTATTACCTCAAGTTTGCCAACAACCTGCTGCTGGTGAAGTCGCAGAACGACGATTTCGACGCCGAAATCGCGGCCAAGGCCAAGGGCGAATACGAAACCGCCAGTAGCTACGGCGCTTTCCTTGGCGACTTTGCCGATGTCGACAACTTCCGCCAGCACTTCCAGAAAGACTTCCTCGGCGTGAAGCCCAAGCCCATGGCCCGCGTGAGCAAGCCCGCCCCCGAGGAGCCGGCCTTCGACGAGATGGCCAACAAGAAGAAAAAGAAGAAGGACAAGGACGCCGCCGAAGATACCGGCGCCAACCCCGGCGAGCCGGCTTCGGAAACCGCCGCCGCCCCGGCCAAAAAGAAGAAAAAGGCCAAGGCCGACGACCCCTTCGGCGATGGCGTGATGGAAGACCCGGCCCCCGCCCCGGCCAAAAAAGCCGCGGCCCAGACGCCCCCGGCCACGCCC
>NZ_BAAGZM010000839.1:0-1462 GCF_054778495.1 Hymenobacter agri | reverse complement strand
GCGTGGGCTGGGCGAAATTCAGCTCGGCCACGCCCGCCAGCAGGGCGGGAGCAAGGGCGAAATCGGCGAATTGCAGGTTGGGCTTGGCGGGTTGGGGCGCTGCGGCAGCGGCCCCGGCGGCGGAGGTATCGGGAGTTTGCACGCGGCAAAGGTACGGCTTACGGAACCTCACCCCCTGACCCCCTCTCCTTGGGGAAAGGGGGCACCGGTTCGGTTACCTATAGCACATGCTTAAGCTCGTGCGGCGTTGAGATGAGCCAAGGCATTCTCTCGGGCTCAACCTAAAGCATGGGCTACAAGCATCGGTAGGCTCCCCTCTCCCTGAGGAGAAGGGCTGGGGGTGAGGTTAATTGTCCTCCACGTTCACCAGCCGGTAGCGTACGGCGGTTTTCTTGGGTTTGATGTCGAGCCCGATGCGGTGGGCGTAGGCTTTGGTGAAGGCCGCGCCGAAGTAGAATATCATGGCGCAGTAGAACACGAACAGCAGCACCAGCACCAGGCTGGACGCCGGCCCGTACACCGGCCCCAAATCGCGCGCCACCAGCAGCTGGCCCAGCACCACCTCGCCCAGACTGATGAGCACCGCCGTGAGCGCCGCCCCGCGCGTCACGGCCCGCCAGGGCACTTTCGCCAGGCTCAGCGTCCGGAACGTGACGCCGAACCAGGCCGCTAAAATCAGCCAGGCAATAAAGGCATTCAGCCCCCGAATGAGGAAGTAGGCAAAAGTCGAATCGAAGTCGCGGATGCTCTCGGCAAACAGGCCTAGGGCTGCATCGGTGCCGAAAGCCAGCAGCGACAGCCCCGCCGTGGCCAGCAGAATGCCCACCGAGCGCGCCCGCTCGCGCACCGCCTGCGACACCTTGCCCGCGTCCCGTTTGGGCCGAATCTGCCAGAGCTGATTGAGCGAGTGCTGAATGATGGTGAACAGCGTGGTGGCCACGAAAAGCAGGAAGATGAACCCGGCCACCGTGACCCAGCGGCTGCGGGCGGGGTCGGCCACGTTCATCACAATCTGGGCCACCAGCCCGGCGGCCGACGAGCCCACCAGGTCGCTCACCTTGGCCAGCAGCAGTACCCGCACCAGCGACGACGGGTAGAGCGAGCTGAGCAGCGCGATGAGGATGATGAGAATGGGCGGCAGCGCAAACGAGGTGAAAAACGCCGTGGCCGCGCCCAGCCGCAGCGGGTCGTTCTGGCCCAGCTCGCGGCCGGCGCGGTGCAACAGAATGGGCAGCTCGCGCCACCACGGGCCCGGCAACTCGGCGGGCGAATCTAACTTTGTCATAACTACCTGCCCGGGGGCAACATTTTGGCGCGCCGCCGTAAGAAGCAAGCCCCGACGAAGGTAAGGGCTGCCGTGCGGCCCGGCTTTCGGCTCCGTTATTTTTCTGTATGTCGCCCTCCGAAACTCAGCTGCCGCCGCCGGTGGCCCCCGCTGCCCCGCCCGCGCCGCGCTCTTGGC
>NZ_BAAGZM010000838.1:0-1464 GCF_054778495.1 Hymenobacter agri | reverse complement strand
AGGGCCAGGGCGGTGTCGAAGCAGGTGACGAAGCCCCAGGCCCGAAATGCCGCGCCATCGGCCGAGTCGGCCTGCCCGGCTGCTACGTAGCGGGCACCGCCGGCCAGCGGCAGCGTGTTGTTAAAGGTACGGTTGATACTGGCCCGCACTTCGGGGACAAAGACGGGCAGCGTGGCCTGGCGCAGCAGGTTGCCGGCGGCATCGGTTTCTACCAGCCAGGGCCTATTGGTGTAGCCGCGCGGCACGCTGGGCAGTAGATAGCCGGCAAAGCCAGTGATGAGGTAGCCGCCGCTGGCCGTGCGCAGCAGCTCATTAGGGTAGGGCACGGCCTGCAGCGCTTGGCCGGGGTAGGCGAAAACGTGCGACCACAGCACCGTGCCCAGCGAGTCGGTACGGGTGAGGGTGTAGGTGTCCGGGGTGTTGTTAGTGGGACCGGCGGGGTCGTAGCCGAAGCCAGTAAACGTGTAGCCGCCATCGGACTCGGCCAAGGCGGAGCAAGGCGTGCTCAGCACCTGGGCCGGAGGCACCACCCGCTTGCGCACGGATACCCCGGCGGCGGTGAACCATTCCAGAAAGGGGACAAAGCCGTAGCGCCGCCCATTGGAACCAACAGCGTCGGTAGCGGCGATAAATGCGAAACCCGTTCGCCAAGGTAGCAATGCCTGCTCGCAGGCGGTCATATTGCTGGCCCGATGCTGCCAGACCGGCTGCCCCGTGGTTGCATAAGCTCCAAGGTAAGCAGGATAGAACAACACCCCGTTGCTGACGTACTCACACCCGCCGGCTAAATAGCGGCCTTGGTGCGGTAGCAGTCGGTCATAACCCGCCAAATTGGCACCGGATGATAACGGGGCGAGGCTCTCCCAAATCGTTTGGGTAAACTGCGCACGAACGGGGCAGGCGCTGCCAAGCAGCCCGGCCAGCAGGACGCTGGCTAGGTATAGCATTCGCATGAGTCCCCGCTATTGAATAACCAGCCGCTGGGTTGCCCGTGGTTGCCCGCCCACCAATATGCGGCAGCCGTAGGTGCCAGCCGGCAGGTCCGACAAAGACACTGGGGCTTGCTGTTCCCCTGCTGCTTCGGTCGGCGACAAACTGACGCGATGCAGTGTTTTGCCCGTCATCAGGTCGAAAAAGTAAACTTCCGCAGTCTCACCGGTTTTGCTGGCGTAAATCAGCGATACCTGATTGGTAGCGGGGTTGGGATAGATGCGCAAAGCACGGGTCGCTGTCCCTGCGGCGACTACCGGGGTGTCACTTGAGCGCAACGGCCGCAGGCGGGGCACGCTCAGTTGAGGGTAGTAGTATTGCAGCCAGCCGGTAGCACCTTCGGCCTCGGCGCTGTTGCCCAGGGACAACTGGCGCAGCGCGGCGCTGTCGGCCGGGGCGGGTGTTTGGCCGGGACCCAAGCGGGCATCGGTCAGGCGGCCCACCACGTCGAAGTAAGCCAGCCGCGTCGCGACG